>CAZRIU010000087.1:0-5148 GCA_964600245.1 uncultured Dehalococcoidales bacterium | reverse complement strand
TGGGTGGTGGTCTTCTCGACCTCTGTATAGTGGTGGAAGAGCTGAGCCGGGTCTGCAGCGGGGTAGCCGTCAGCTACGCCGCCAGCGGCCTGGGGACGTTCACCCTGCTTGAGTTTGGCACCGACGAGCAACGGAAAAAATACCTGCCCGATATCGCCAGCGGCCGTAAGCTGGCCGCCTTCGGCCTGACCGAAGCCGAAGCCGGCAGCGACGCCGGCGGCATCAAGACCACGGCCACGCCCACCAAGGGCGGCTATATCCTTAACGGCACCAAGCAGTTCATCACCAACGGCGGCGACGCCGAGGTCTATACCGTTATTGCTTTGACCGATAAGTCCAAGGGTCCCCGTGGTGCCAGCGCCTTCATCGTCGACAAAGACACCCCTGGCTTTACCTTCGGCAGGAAGGAAAAGAAGCTGGGTATCCGCGCTTCCTCGACCCGGGAGCTCGTCTTCGAGGACTGCTTCATCCCCGCCGATAGCATAATCGGCAAGGAGGGGATGGGCTTTATCCTGACCATGAAGCTCTTAGACCGCTCTCGCCCCGGCCTGGGCGCCCAGGCGGTGGGACTGGCTCAAGGGGCTTTAGAGGCGGCGGTGGACTACGCCAAGAAGCGCGTTCAGTTTGGCCATCCCATATACGCCCAGCAGGCCGTCCAGCAGATGCTGGCCGAGATGGGGATGCGGGTGGAGGCGGCGCGGGCGCTGGTCTATGCCACTGCCCGTATGATAGACGGCGGTGCCAAGGACTTCACCAAGGAGTCGGCGATGTGCAAGGTCTTCGCCTCGGACACGGCGATGAGGGTCACCACCGACGCCATGCAGATTTTCGGCGGCGTGGGCTATATGCGCGATTACCCTATTGAGAAGATGTTCCGCGACGCCAAGATTACCCAGATATACGAAGGCTCCAACCAGGTCCTGAGGAATGAGATTGCCTTCGAGCTGCGTAAGAAGAAGGCGTTCGAGGTTTAGCCCTCCAGCTTGCAGTCCACTCCAGAGTCGTCTTATAATTAATTGGCTTATGCTTGCGAAGGATATTTAAAATGCAGATAAACGTAGCCCAGCAACTCAGGTCGGCAATCGGCAACGTAAAGGAACACGATGTCAACGTGGTCATGGATGTTACCGGTTACGGCAACACCAGCCGGCTTCAGGGCAAGGTCAGCCTGACGCGCACCGACCGCGGTATCCTGGTCGAAGGCGTGCTCAATACCGACGTTGAACTGGCCTGTAGCCGTTGTTTGAGCCTGTTTGAGTGCCCGCTGAGCCTGAAAATCGAAGAGGAATACTTTCCCACCGTGGACGTGGTTAGCGGCGCATCGCTGCCTGTACCCGACGAGATCGGTGGCTTTACCATCGACGAAAATCACGAACTCGATTTAACCGAGGCCGTGCACCAGTACGCGCTGCTGGCGGTTCCGATGAAACCCCTCTGCCGCCAGGACTGCGCTGGGCTCTGTCCCGTTTGCGGTCAGAATCTTAACCTGGGGGAGTGTAAATGCCCACCCCAGGCAGCCGACCCTCGCTGGGCCAAGCTAAAGCACTTTGGCTTTAGCCAGTGACGGCTCGGAGAGGAGAGAAAGGAACAGTTTAATTATGGGAGCTTTACCGAAAAGAAAATTAACTAAGGCGCGCCAGGGCAAAAGGCGCAGCCATTTTGCCGCCAAACCCCCCGCCCTGGAAGAGTGCCCCCAGTGCCATAGTCCCAAGCTACCTCACCATGCTTGTCCCACCTGCGGCAGCTATGCCGGCCGGGATGTTATCGAGGTTAAAACCCCGAAGAAGAAGCCCGCGACATAACCCGTCTTTAAGATGTTTAGAGGAAGGATGCTATGGCTGAGTTAGTTAAGGTAGCCTATGTCTTTCCCGGTCAGGGCTCTCAGTGGGTAGGCATGGGGCGAGACCTCTACCAGGATTTCGAGGCGGCTAAGACCGTCTTCGACCAGGCCGATGAAGCCCTGGGCTTTTCTCTTTCCCGCCTCTGCTTCGACGGCCCCGAGGAAGAGCTCCGTCAGACGATTAACGCCCAGCCCGCTATAGTAACCGCCAGCTTTGCCTGTCTGGAAGCCTGCCGCGAGGGGGTTGACCTGCCGCCGGCTAGCTTTGTCGCTGGCCATAGCCTGGGCGAATATACGGCGCTGGCGGCGGCGGGTGTCCTCGATTTCGCTGATACCGTCTCTCTGGCGCGTGAACGCGGGCGGCTGATGCACGAAGCCGGACAGATGACCCCCGGTGGCATGGCGGCAATAATCGGCCTCGACGAGGCACCGCTATCCGGGCTCTGCGCCGAAAGCGGCGCCCAAATCGCCAACATCAACTGCCCCGGCCAGATAGTAATCAGCGGCGCCGAAGGAAACTTAAATCAAGCAGTGGAGCTGGCGAAAAGCCGGGGAGCGCACCGCGCCATCCCCCTACAGGTAAGCGGCGCCTTTCACACCCCGCTGATGCAGCCCGCCGTCGACGGCATGGCTAAAATCATCGCCAAACTTGAGTTTAGAGATCCTACCACCCCCATCATCGGCAATACCACCGCCCAGCCCCTCACCACCGCCCAGGCAGTCAAAGAAGAGCTGCTCAACCAGCTCTGCAACTGCGTCCAGTGGCAGCGCTCGGTGGAATACATGACTGGCGACGGCGTGTCCGCCTTTATCGAAATCGGGCCGGGCAGGGTGCTGGCGGGCTTAATCAAGCGTATTGACAGGGGTGTTAAAATCCTTAATATCGGTGATGCCGAATCAGTCCGGAATTTCAGCGTCGATTAGGGAGCGAGGTTAAAAATGAAAACTTCTACTAGGGTAGCCATAGTCACCGGCAGCGGCCGGGGCATCGGGCGGGTCACCGCCCTCAAGCTGGCCGAGTCGGGCATCAGGGTGGTGCTCAACGATATCGGCGACGTCAAGCCGGTGGAAGCGGTGGCTCGGGAAATCAAGACCATGGGTGTGGAAAGCCTGCAGGTTATGGCTGATGTCAGTAAGGCCGCCGATGTTGACCGTCTTGTTGACGAGACCCTGTCCGCCTTCAAGCGCGTCGACATCCTGGTGAATAACGCCGGTATCGCCCGTGACCAGCTCCTGCTGCGGATGTCGGAAGAGGACTGGGACAAAGTAATAGCCGTCGACTTAAAGAGCATCTTTCTTTGCACCAAGGCCGTGTTGCGGCCGATGGCTAAGCAGCGCTGGGGGCGGGTTATCAATATTTCCAGCATTGTCGGCATTATCGGCAACAAGGGCCAGGCCAACTACGCCGCGGCTAAGGCGGGTGTTATCGGCTTTACCCGCGCCGTAGCTAAAGAGGTGGCTTCTCACGGCGTCACCGTCAACGCCGTTGCCCCCGGCTTTATCGATACCGAAATGACCCGGGGACTCAAGGAAGACTGGCGCCAGGAGCTAAAAAAGCTCATCCCCCAGGGGGAGTTTGGCACCCCCCGCGACGTGGCCGAGGCCGTCGCCTTCCTCGCTTCCGATGGGGCGGGCTATATCACCGGGCAGGTCCTGGGGGTTACTGGAGGCATGTAACTGGGGGGCTTTCGGTCGAATCGTTTGACGTTTCACCGCTTGCGTATTTAGAACTAGGTGCTATAATATGTGGTTGATTTTAGGGGAACATAAATGGGGTTAAGGCGTAAAGCTCGGGTGATAACCCTGCAGGTATTGTACGAGGTCGACTCCGTAGGGCATGATATGGAGCGCGCCCTAGCCCCTTTTCTGGCTGACGGCAGGCTGAACGAGGAAAACGCCGTCTTCGCCCGCCACCTGGCCAGCGGTGTCCTCCAGAATAAGGATGAAATAGACGAGCACATTAAGAAGTTCGCCACCGCCTGGCCCCTGGAACAGGTACCGTTGGTGGACAGGAATATCTTAAGACTTGCAATATTTGAAATTTTGCTTGATAATAGTGTGCCAATTAAGGTCGCTATAAACGAAGCGGTTGAGCTGGCCAAGCTCTTTGGCAGCAAAAACTCACCCAAGTTTGTTAACGGTGTCCTTGGTTCGGTTAGCCGACTCGCTTCTAGAGAGAAAGATTAGGGAGGTAGAAAATGCCCACAGTTTTTGAGAGGGTGAAGAAGATAGTTGTCGAGCAGCTGGGTGTGGATGAAGAGGAAGTTGTTCCTTCGGCCAATTTCGTTGACGACCTGGGCGCCGATTCTCTGGATCTGGTCGAATTGGTGATGTCCCTGGAAGAGGAGTTCAGCGAGGGAGGAGAGAAGGTTGAAATACCCGATGAGGATGCGGAAAAGATAGCCACCGTCCAGGATGCCATTGACTATATTCACGACCGCGGCATCAAGGACTGACCGAATAATATATATCCCTGTAGTAAGATAATAAAAAGAGGGGCAATGCCCCTCTTTTGCTCTGTTTAACAACCATTTTGCACGGCAGGGCAGGGCGGACTAAAACCACCACCACCAAAAGCTTGCGCCCCAAAAGATTGCGGCTAGACTCCAGAAGACAATTCCTATCATACCCAGAATGCCCAGCACCAGCCCGGCTATGGCCAGTCCCCGGCCCTTGAGGTTGGGGTCTTTGTTGGTCTGGCTTATGGCTATGGCGCCGAAGATGATGGCCAGGATGGATATGCCCAATATTCCCAAAACGAGCGAGGCGATGGCCATGCCGCTGGTTCTTTCTCCCTTCGCCGCGGCTTTAGCGGGGGCGGGAGCCGCCGGCGCTTTTGCCGGTACCAGTGCCGCGCCGCACTTGCTGCAGAATTTACTGTCGTCGGGGTTTTTCTCGCCGCATTGGGAACAAAACATGTCGGTCTTTTACCTCCCTGCTTGTTGGTAGCCCACATTGTAACCGTTTTTGGGGTGAGAGTAAAGGGGGAATAAAAAAGAGGGGCTAATGCCCCTCTTGGAGTATTTGCGTCTTTGTTTTATCAAGGCTTTCTGAATAATGCCCTTTCTTCATCGTTAAGATTTTGAAATTCATCTTTGAGTACCCAAACTAGCTCGTTTTCACCGATTCCTCTGATTGTAATACACTTCTCCTCGAACTTCTGGGAGATGTTCTCATGCATATTTTTCTCAATATCAAAACCCCTACGAGAAAAGCAAAAGGTCAGATAACTCAATTTTTGTAATCTTGTAGCGATGTTAATGCAAGGACCAACATAGTCTTCACCATTTCCTACGGAACATACACTA
>CAZRIU010000086.1:0-5152 GCA_964600245.1 uncultured Dehalococcoidales bacterium | reverse complement strand
ACTCATAGCTGCGGCGAGCTGACCAAGAAGAACATCAATGCCGAGGTGACTTTGGCGGGGTGGGTTGACCGCCGCCGCGACCACGGGGGCTTGATATTTATCGACCTGCGCGACAAGGGCGGTATTATCCAGGTGGTCTTTAACCCGGAGAAATCTAAAGACGCCCACAAGAAAGCCAATAAGGTACGCAGCGAATACGTTATCAAAGTCAGCGGCAAGGTCGCCCCGCGGCAAAAGGGGACGGAGAACCTCAAATTAGCCACGGGCGATATCGAGGTTATCGCCGAAAGCATCGAGATTCTCAATCCCTCTAAAGTGCCGCCCTTCTATATCAACGAAGATATTGAAGTTGACGAGAACCTGCGCCTGAAATACCGCTACCTCGACCTGCGGCGGGCGCGGATGAAAAAGAACCTGGAATTACGTCACCGCATCGTCAAGTTTATCCGCGATTTCCTCGACGGCAAGGGTTTTATCGAGATAGAGACGCCAATCCTGACCAAGAGCACGCCTGAAGGGGCGCGCGACTACCTGGTGCCCAGCCGCATTCATCCCGGCGAGTTTTACGCCCTGCCCCAGTCGCCGCAACAGATAAAGCAGCTTTTAATGGTGGCGGGCGTGGAGAACTATTTCCAGATTGCCAAGTGTTTCCGTGACGAGGACACACGTGCCGACCGCCAGCCCGAGTTCACCCAGCTCGACCTGGAGATGAGCTTTGTCGACGAAGAGGACATCCTCGGCCTGATGGAGGAGCTTTTTATCGCCCTGGTCAAGAAAATCAGGCCCGATATCAAGGTTAGACAACCCTTTCCCCACCTCAGCTACGCCGAGGCGATGCGGGACTACGGCACGGATAAGCCCGAAATCAGGTTCGGGATGAAGTTTCAGGACCTGTCCGATATCTTGGCTAAGACCGAGTTTGACATATTCCGTAGTGCAATTGACCAAGGGGGCAAAGTAACGGGCATCTGCGCTCCCGGTTGCGCTGACTACAGCCGAAAACAGCTCGACGAGCTCAATAAGTTCGTCGTCAGCCTGGGCGGGGGCGGGGTGGTAACGATAGCGCTGGGCAATAAGGGCGGCAGTATAGACAAGCTTAAGCTCGACGACACCAAGTCGGTCGTGTCTAAGTTCCTAAGCCTGGAGCAGGTCAAGCGGATGGCGGAGCTTTTCGAGGCCAAAGCCGGTGACCTGCTGCTCATAATCGCCGGCAAGCCCAAGCAGGTGGACGCTATTTTAAGCGAGCTGAGGCTGGAGATGGGGCGGAGGCTGAAGCTGGCCGACCCCAAGCTTTTCAGCTTTGCCTTCGTGCGGCAGTTCCCCCTGCTCCGCTGGGACGACGAGGCGGGGCGGTGGGAGGCGGAGCACCACCCCTTTACCTCTCCCTGGGAGGATGACATTGGTCTGCTGGAGAGCGCCCCGGAGAAGGTACGGGGCAAGCACTACGATGTCGTCTGTAACGGTTATGAAATCGGCGGCGGCAGCGTCAGGATCCACCAGAGCGACTTGCAGCGCCAGATATTCCGCCTTTCCGGCTACAATGATAAGGAGATTGACGAGCGCTTCGGGCATATGCTCGAGGCTTTCAAATATGGCGCGCCGCCCCACGGCGGCATCGCCATCGGGCTCGACCGTGTCGTCATGCTGCTGGCGGACGAAGAAACGATAAGAGAGGTTATCGCCTTCCCCAAGAACCAGGCGGCGGTCGATTTGACCTTCGACGCGCCTTCATCGGTGAGCCAGCAACAGCTTAAGGAATTGCATTTACGCTTGAGAGAGGAAGAATGAAAGTAACCAGAGAGAAAGAAGAGAACCGCCAGGTATGGCTAAATATCGAGATGGAGCCCGCCGAAATGCAAACGGAGCTCGACCTGGCCTATCACCGGCTGGCCCAGAGGGTCGAGATTCCCGGCTTTCGCAAGGGCAAGGCGCCGCGGGCGGTATTGGAACGCCATATCGGCCGGGACAGGCTGCTCGAAGACGCCCTGAACAACCTGCTGCCCCAGGCCTACGAGAAAGCCCTCAAAGAGCAGGAACTGGAGCCTATCGCCAGCCCCACTATCGAGATAACCCAGACCGACCCGGTGATATTTAAGGCCACAGTGCCCTTGAAGCCCGTCGTCGAGCTGGGCGCCTACCAGAGTCTCAAGCTCAAACCAGAGCCGCCAGAGGCCATCGAAGACGAGCTTAATACCACCCTGGAGCAACTGCGCCGCCAGCACGGTAGCTGGGAGCCGGCGGAACGTCCCGCTGCCTTCGACGACCTGGTGACCATGGATGTCGACAGCCAGGTTGGGGATAAGCCCTTTATCAATCAGCAAGGTGTCCAGTATCAATTGCTCAAAAACCAGACCGCCCCCGCCCCCGGTTTCGCCGAAAAGCTGGTGGGGATGAGGGGTGGGGAGGAGAAGGAGTTTAAGCTCCAGCTCCCCGCCGATTATGCCCAGGCGGAGCTGGCGGGCAAGGAAGCCAGCTTTAAGATTAAAATAAATGAAGTAAAGCAGCTTAAGCTGCCTGAGCTGAATGACGATTTCGCTGCCGCCGTCAACCCTGAATTTAAGAGCTTAGATGGGCTTAAAACTAGACTCACGGAAAACCTGAAAATAATGGCGGAGGATAGGGCCAGGCGGGAGTTTGAGGAAAAGGTGGTGGACGCCGCCGTTGACCTGAGCCAGGTGGATTTCCCCCCGATGCTGGTGGAGATGGAGATTGACCGTACCCTGGAGCAGCAGGCAAGGCAGCTACAGGCCAACAACATGGCCATGGAGGAATACCTGAGCCGAATCGGCAAGAAAGAAGAGGAACTGCGCGAAGAGCTTCGCCCCGCCGCCACCAAGCGGGTTATCCGCTCGCTGGTGCTGGGCAAGATTAACGAAGCGGAAAAGATAGAGGTCAGCCAGGCCGATATCGACGCCGAGCTGGACAGGATGATACAGAGCGCCGGCGAGAAAAAAGACGAGGCCAAAAAGCAGCTCGATACTCCACAGGTGCGCAGCTCGCTGGAGCAGATTCTGGCTACTCGTAAGACGGTGCAGCGGCTGGTAGAGATAGCTGAGAAGCCCAAGCGTGCTGGCAAAAAAGCCGAAGGTCCTAAACGTGCCACCAAGAAAGCCGCAGGTTCAAAAGATGCCCGGGAAAAATGATACCAGGGTGGTGAAAAGCTATTGTCGCATCTGTCTAAGCTGCTGTGGCATAGATGCTCATGTGGAAAACGGCCGGCTGGTCAAGGTTAGCCCGATGAAGGAACATCCGTTCAACAGATTATGTGCCAAGGCACAGGCAATACCAGATTTAATATATTCGCCCCAGCGCATCACTCATCCTATGAGGAAGGCAAACGGGGCATGGCAGGAAATCTCCTGGGATGAGGCCCTTGATATTATCGCCGACAAGCTGGCCGAAATAAGGGAGCGTTACGGAGCCAAAGCCATGGTGGTACATCAGGGCGAGCCTATAATCGCCACCGAGGGTAAAGAGGTAGCTGAAAGATTCTGTAGCCTATACGGAACACCCAACTATACCTCAGGGGGTTCCCTGTGCTTTGTCGCCAAGGGGATAGGCTATGGATTGTCGCTAAGCAGGCATATGTTCCCCCTGTCGCCAAGCTACGAAAATACCCGATGTGTGGTAGTCTGGGGGCGTAACCCCCGGCAGTCCAAGATAGGTGATGAAGCCGATATCCTGGCGGCGCAAAAGCGGGGGGCTAAGTTAATTGTGGTCGACCCCAGAACCACCCCTATAGCTAAAAAGGCAGACCTTCATATTCAGGTCAGGCCGGGAACTGACTGCGCCTTGGTGCTGGGCTTGCTCAATGTAATCATAGCCGAAAAACTGTATGATGGCGATTTTGTCAACCGCTGGACCTTTGGTTTTGATAAGCTAGCCGAGCACGTCAGTAAATATAGCCCTGAAGTGGTGGAGGAGGTTAGCTGGGTTCCCGCTGACAAAATCAGGCAATTTGCCCGAACGTATGCTACCAGTAAGCCGGCAGCTATCAGTCAGGGGGTCGCATTAGACCACTGCCTTAATGGTGTGCAAAACAGCCGAGCTGTGGCCATTCTGATTGCCATCACCGGCAATCTGGATAAGGCTGGAGGGGATATCTATTTTCATCGGTTGCGACAGACCAGTCTTAGCGTAAAGGGAAAAGCTTCCCCCGATGAGGCTATTGGTGCCCGGTATCCCATATTTAACAAGTTTACCGGTGAGACCACGGCCATGCCGGTAGCCGAGGCCATAATCAGTGGCCAGCCCTATCCGGTTAAGGCCCTCATATGTCAGGGTTGCAATCCGGCTTTAACCTGGCCCGAGAGTAACAAGGTCAGGCAGGCGCTTGATGGCTTGGATCTGCTGGTGGTATCTGACCTGTTCATGACCGAAACCGCCAAGCTGGCCGATATTTTTCTTCCGGCCATTGCTTTCCCAGAGAGAAAAATCATGCGGGACTATCTCTTTGAGGGGTTACCGCTGGTTGCCCTGGGTAACAAGGTGGTTGAACCTCCAGATGACTGCCGGGAGGACTGGCAGTTGTGGGCGGAGCTGGGCCAGAAAATGGGCTACGCCGAATATTTCCCTTGGCAAAATACTGAGGAGCTTTTTCGCTACCTGCTTGAGCCATCAGGTATTACCCTGGAGCAGCTAGAGCAAAATCCCGGTGGTATACTGTATCACCGGCTTGACCGCCAGCGAAAAAAATATGAGCAGGAGGGGTTTGATACTCCATCAGGCAAGGTGGAGCTGTTCTCACAGATAGCAGCCGAGCATGGCTACGACCCCCTGCCCACCTTTCCCCAGCCACAGGACCTGTCTGAGCGCTATCCCTTCACCTTGATTACCGGCCCCAGGGTAGTTGCCTTCACCCACTCCCAGCATCGCCATATTGCCCGACTAAGGAAGCTGGCGCCCCAGCCTTTGGTGGAGATTAATCCTGAGCCGGCAAAGAGGTTGGGCATTGCTGATGGCGAGCCGGTAGTGGTGGAATCTCCCAAGGGGAGTATCACCCTGCCCGCCAGGATTACCCCCGATATTCATCCCCGGGTGCTCAGCCTGCAGCACGGATGGGATGAAGCCAATGCCAATATCCTGACCGACAGCGAACAACGTGACCCGATTTCGGGTTATCCCGGCTTGAGGACTGTCTTATGCCAGGTGC
>CAZRIU010000085.1:0-5158 GCA_964600245.1 uncultured Dehalococcoidales bacterium | reverse complement strand
TCCCAATGGCGCTCGTCGATGACGGCGCGCACCGTCTTCACCCCTCTGTCGTGGCAGCGCTTGACCAGGGCGTCAACCAGTTTGGCGGCGATACCCTGTTTCTGGTAGTCGGGGTCAACGATCAACATATTGATGATGCCCACTTCATCGACGGGTATGCCGACGAAAGCCAACCGCCCCCAGATAAAGCCGACGACTTCACCATCGATCTCGGCGACACAGCTTAGGTCGAGCGGACCACCGGGGTTGGTCGAGGCTACCTCGTCAAAGGTCATGGCGCCCCGGTAGCTTAAGCGGCTGCGCTTGACGCCGGGTATCTTTTCCTCCCGGATTTTGCTGTAAACGGCTAACAGGGCGTCAATGTCGCCGCGCTCCATGGCTCTTATCTTGACTTCTTTCCCGATTGTGGTCATCGTAATCACCCCCGCTTTGTGCTTTTCGAAATGGGCTATATTATAGATAGAAGTCTATTAGCTTTTGTTAGCTTTTGTCAAATACGATTCTTAATGGACAGGGCGGGGGGTTTGTGATTTAATCTAAACCTGGAATTGGGGATAAGGAGCCGCTTGTGGACTTCGACTGGGAAGCAATAGGCAGAATCCTCGCCTACCTGATACCGGTGGCTATCTTCGTCATCTTCAATATTTTCCTGCGCAAGCAGCAGGAGCAGAAGCGGCGGCTGGGGGTGGTTAAGGGGCTGATAGCCGAGATAGACAAAAACCAGAAGCTGATGGAAGCCTTCCTCCTCCAGTGGCAGTACAAGAAGTTCAAGACGGGCCACTGGCAGAGGAATAAAGACAAGCTGGAATATATCGACCAGGGTCTGCGTGCTAAGCTGGCGAGCACCTATGAAATAGCCGAAGGCTTCAATGAAGAGATAGAGACGGCTAAGCAGCAAAAGTCGACCAGCTACCTGGCCGGTATCAGGGTGGATAAATTAAGAGAGCCGCTGGCTGAGAGCCGGCAGGGGCTTGAAGAATGGTACGCCCTAAATAAGGATAGAAAAAAGCCCCCCGAAGATGAGAAAGTTTCGCCTTCATAGCTCCTTTTTGGTCATTAGCTTCTTCATTTCCTCGGCGTGCGCCCGCTTCAGTTGTTCCAGCTTTTTCTTGACTTGGGTTGATTTGACATCCTCTATGGACATTAACACCGCGTCCTCGCGGTTATCGGTGTAGTAGCCGCGGCGCAGCCCCACCCTGACGAAGCCGTACTTGCCGTAGAGCTTCTGGGCTTCGGCGTTGGAGGCGCGCACCTCCAGGGTAACAAGGTTTGCCCCCAGCTTGATGGCCAGCTCAACAATACCGATGAGCAACGCCTCTCCTATCCCCTGGCGGCGGTGCTTTTCCCGCACGGCGATGTTGGTTATGTGGGCTTCATCCACCAGCAGCCAGAGGCCGGCGAAACCCTTAACATAGCGCCTCCCCTCATCACAGGCGACGATATAGTGGGCCAGCCCGCTTTTCAGCTCACGCTGGTAGTTGGCCGGCGGCCACAGGGTAGGGAAGGCTTCGCGGTCTATGGTTGTGACCTGAGGGACGTCCTCTTGGTTCATCAAGCGCAGCTGCACGTTAGAATTCCATCCTCGTAGAATTATTTTAGCATACAACCCCGCCACCTTGTTTAGCGTAAGCATTATTGTCCCAACCCAGCCTGTCCTAATGAGTAAACTCCTTAACCTGGGGGCACGTTACTCCCCCCCACTCTACAGAGGGGGCGCTAGTCCCTTTGGGGGTGTTTTTAAGAGGGGGTGAAACCCCCTCTTTACCTTAAAAGGGTGGTGGGTGGGAACAGATGAAATCAGGGTGGGGAGGGGAATCTGTCAGCTTCACAAACTATCTTTTTGACCTTTGCTTCGTTATACTATGTGCACAGGACAACGCCATGTTGCCCTAATCTAGAGGGGGTTGTCAGGTGCAAAATGAAGAGAGCCTGGTTCGGCGGGCGCAAAAAAATGACCAGGAGGCGTTTGCCCAGCTGTACGAGGAGCATTTCGATAAGATTTACCGCTATCTGGCTCTGAGGGTAGGCAATGAGATGGAGGCGGAAGATATGACTCAGCAGGTCTTCCTTAATGCGCTCCAATCAATCTCCTCCTTCCGGTGGAAGGGGGTACCCTTCTCCGCCTGGCTCTTCCGCATTGCCCACAACCAGGCGGTTGACCACCTGAGGAAAAAGAAGAAGCGCACCTCGGTTTCCCTGGATGAGTCGCTGGTGGCCAGCGGTGATAGCCCCCACTCCGCCACCGAGCGCAAGATGGATATCGAGCAGTTGCTTCAAGCGACCAAGCGGCTGACTGAGGCGCAGCGCGAGGTAATCTCGTTGCGCTTTAGCAGCGAGCTGTCCATCGCTCAGGTAGCCAAGGTTATGGGCAAGAGCGAGGGGGCGGTAAAGGCGTTGCAGCACAGCGCCATCGTCGCCCTGCGACGGACAATGTTGGTGACGGAACAATGAAAGACAAAGAATTCAATAATATCTTAGACGATTGCCTGGAGCGGATACTAGAGGGCGAAACCCTGGAGCAGTGCCTTGAGCGCTATCCGGAGCAGGCGGCCGAGCTCAAGCCTTTGCTGGAGATGGTGCTGGCGGTCAAGGAAGCGTCGGCGGTCGAGCCGCGGCCCGAGTTTAAAGCCAGAGCCAGATACCAGTTCCGCTCGGCACTGCAGGAGAAAGTCGCTCCCCAACGCCGCCCCTTCTTCGGCTGGCTGCCGCGGTGGGCGACGGCGCTGGCTATCGTCCTCATCGTGCTCATGGCGGGGGGAGGCACCGTAGCCGCCGCCAGCAACAGCATGCCTGATAGCATCCTCTACCCGGTCAAGCTGGCCACCGAGAATGTACAGCTGGCGCTGACCACCTCCGAGCTGGACAGGGCCAGGCTCTGCGCCAACTTTGCCGACAGGAGGGTGGCGGAGATAATCTATATGGCCGACAGGGGCGACGCCCGTCGGGTGGAGGTGCTCACCGGGCGCCTAGATGACCGCCTGGAAAAACTGGTCGCTCTGGTCGCGGAGCTGGAAGCTTATGAGGCAAACGGAGCCGAAGCTATGTTGTCGGTGCCGGATGGCGATGCAGCCCCGGCGGAACCCCCGCCCCCGGCGGTGGAGGAGGATGGGGGTCGGGGCAGGAACCGCCATGGTCAGCACCGTAACCGGGCTGGGCTCATGGTGGTGGTGGCAGACTCGGCGGCTAACAACCCCGCCGTGCTGCGGGCAATGCTGGAAGAGGTGCCCCAATCGGTGGAAGAGGCCCTGCTGGAAGCGATCGCGGTACTGGAAGACGGCTACGAAAATGTCCTCCAAGCCCTGGAATAGTCCTCTTTACCCAAATTGACTAAAGCCGCCGCTAACCAAACGGCGACTTTTTCGTTATATATAGGTGGAAGCAATTAAAGCAATTCATGAAAGGAGGTGAATCATGAAACGGAATTTGCTATTAGGAGTGGGTGTGGTGTTTATAAGTCTGGCACTGGTGCTCTCCCTGGTGGGGTTTTCGGCCTGCACGGCGGGCGAGACCAAAATCGGCACGATAGACATAAATAACCAGCAGGAAGGCATCTGGGTCAGCGGTCTGGGTGAAGTCACCGTCACTCCCGACCTGGCCACCCTCTGGTTAGGCGTTGAGGCTCAGGCGGACACTGTCGCTGAAGCTCAATCTCAGGCAGCGGAGGCTATGGAAAACGTCATGAACACCCTGACCGATAACGGCGTGGATGAGGACGATATCCAGACCCAGTATTTCAGCATCGACCAGATTACCCGCTGGGATGAAGACGAATACGTCGTCATTGGCTACCGGGTGACCAATATGGTGACGGCCAAGATAAGGGATATAGATAACGTCGGCGCCATTATTGACGCCGTGGCTGAGGCCGGCGGCGACTTCATCCGCATCAACAACGTCGCCTTCTCGGTCGACGACCCCTCAGAATACTATGAAGAGGCACGGGAAGAGGCCATGGCTGATGCCAAGGACAAGGCCGAGCAGCTGGCCGACCTGGCCGGAATCGAGCTGGGCAAGCCGACCTATATCTCGGAAGGCACCATATATCCTCCTGTAGTCTATAGAGACACAGGTATGGCGGTGCCAGAGGAAGGTTATGTAACCCCAATCAGTCCCGGAGAGATAGAGCTTACCCTTAGCATCCAGGTGGCTTACGCCATCGTGGACTGATAATAACTATTTAAGGAGGTTGGAGATGAAGAAGCTGTTAGCCATCATCTGGCTGATTCTAACCGGTGAAATGGAGCCTGAACGACAGGAGGTCAAAGTAGAATGTCGAAAATACTAACCTTAACCGGAGTATCCATCCTGGTAGTGGCGCTGGTACTGGGGATGGCTGTCCCCGCCCTGGCCGCACCGAAGGCGCCGCGCTTTATTGACGATTTGGAAGGCGCGCTTTTAAGGGGCGAGGTTGTCAGCATCGACGACCAGGAATTCATCATCCAGTCCGATGAAGAGGAGATTACCATAGCGGTGGATGACGATACCCGCTACTACCAGATGTCGGTACCGGGTGTTTCGGTGCAGAACCGGCAAAGGCTGCAGGTACGAGAGCACGCTGGCCACGGCTGGGGCTGGGGGTGGCAAAACCAAGTGCGTGCGGCCGTTTTCGCCCACAATGAGCTGGGACTTCATAGGTGGGCGGCTCCGATGGGAAGGGCCTCCCTCTTCGGGCTCTGCTGGCTGAAGGGATTCTGCCGCTTTGGCGGTCAGGCTGAATTCGCCGATATGGCCGTTGGCGATAGGGTGGTGGTGTTAGTCGATGAGAATAGCCTGGCGCGGGTAGTGCTGATTATAAAGCCGACCGCCTACGTCAAAGTCAGCGGTACCGTCACCGATATTTCATCATCGTTTATCACCATAGATAGCGATGACGGCCCTCAGGTCACCCTGTTCTATGACGAGGACACGGTTTTCGTCCTCAACGGGGCCGACCAGCTGGAAGAGGGGCAATACGTCCGTATTACCTATGAAAGCCTTGACGGGAAAGCCCTGAAGATTGTGGTTTGCCCGCAGGAGTCTTAGCCGCCAGGGGCTGATATTAGAGGGGAGTCCTTCTTAGGAAGGACTCCCTTTTATTTTATGTTTGTATTGCCGTAGCGCTCAAACTCGCTGTAGATACAGCCGCAGTAGTGCTGGCGGTGCAAGTCCATCGGCTTGG
>CAZRIU010000084.1:0-5375 GCA_964600245.1 uncultured Dehalococcoidales bacterium | reverse complement strand
ATCTCAACGAGCAGGGGGCGGCTGCCCTCCAGTGTCGGTACCACCGCCGAGCCGACGGCCTCTTCCAGCCTCTGGGCGAGGAAGGCTTTGGAGGGGTTGTCCACCTCCAGAAGCCCCTCCTGCTTCATCTCAAAGACGCCGACCTCGTTGGTGGAGCCGAAGCGGTTTTTCACCCCCCGCAGCACGCGGTAGGCGCTGAAAGGCTCCCCCTCAAGATACAAAACGACGTCAACGATATGCTCTAAAACTCTGGGTCCGGCGATAGAGCCGTCCTTGGTTACATGGCCGGCCACGAGAACGGGCACGGCGCCGGGCTTGGCCCAGTGCATCAGCCGCAGCGTGCACTCCCTGACCTGGCCGACGCTACCCGCCGCTGATTCCAGCTCGGGGAGGGAGATGGCCTGAATGGAATCGATGACTACCAGCGATGGTTCCAGCTGTTCCAGCTGGCCTAAGATAGCGTTAAGGTCGGTCTCGGCCAAAAGATAGAGACCTTGGCCGCTGACCCCCAGACGCTCCGCCCGGAGCCTAATTTGCGATAGCGTCTCCTCGCCGGAGACATAGGCTACCTTGCCCCCGGCCTGGGCCACTAATGCCGAGACCTGGAGCAGTAGCGTGGACTTGCCGATGCCGGGCTCGCCGCCCATGAGCACCAGCGAGCCGGAGACCAGCCCCCCGCCCAGCACCCGGTTGAGTTCACTTAAGGGGAGGGGGAGGCGGTCGGAGCTATCAATCGTTACCTGAGATAGCTCGCGGGGCGGGTTGGAGAGGTCGGCGATGGGGGTGGGGGCGGCGGAGACTACGGTTTCCTCAAAGCTGTTCCATTCCTGGCAGTTGGGGCAGCGCCCCAGCCATTTCAGGCTTTCCTTGCCGCAGTTCTGGCAGACGAAGATAGTCCGGCCGCTGGACTTGGGTTTGACCATAGCTTGACTTTAGCCCATTTTGGGTGGTAATGCAAGGGGAATTGGGGGTAAAGTCATCGACAAGGCGATGGTGAATACAGGGCGGCTAGAGGAGCATGCCTAGGAATATGCCGGCCACCACCGAGGTGGCCACGGCGCCGGCCATATTGGGGCCCATGGCGTGCATGAGGAGGAAGTTCCTGGGGTTGGCCTCCTGCCCCATTTTCTGCACCACTCGGGCCGACATCGGGATAGCCGATACACCCGCGGCGCCTATCATCGGGTTTATCTTTTCCTTGAGGAAGAGGTTGACCAGCTTGGCCGTCCATAGCCCGCCGGCGGTACCGAAGGCGAAGGCGACTATCGCTAGGCCGATAATAGCCAGGGTCTGACCGGTAAGGAAGACCGAGGCTGGCATCAGCGCCCCGACGGTTAGGCCGAGGAGGAAGGTGAGCACGTCAATAAACACCCCGCCCGCGGATTGAGCCAATCTCTCGGTAACCCCGCTTACCCGCAGCAGGTTACCGAACATGAACATGCCGATAAGCGGCACCGACTTAGGCACGAGCAGGGCGGCGATGACGAATATCAATACGGGGAAGAGAATCTCCTCCAGCTTGGAGACCTGGCGTAGTTGGGGTTTCATCAATATGGCCCGCTCTTTTTTGGTGGTCAGCGCCCTTATCACCGGGGGCTGGATAATGGGCACCAGCGCCATATAGGAATAGGCGACCAGCGTAATCGGGCCCAGGAGCTTGGGGGCGAGGGCGGCGGTAAGATAGACCGTGGGCGGGCCGTCGGAGCCGCCGATGATGCCGACACAGGCGGCCTCGTTTACCGAGAACAACCCTGAGGTATAGGCGATGATGAAGACGACGAAGACGCCCAGCTGGGCGGCGGCGCCGAAAAGGAAGGATATGGGGCGGGCGATGGTGGGTCTGAAATCGGTCATGGCACCGATGCCGAGGAAGAGGAGCAACGGTATTACCTCGGACTCAATGCCGTAGGTATAGAGCACGTTGAGTAGGCCGATTTCGCCGTTGCCGATGGCCCTAATAAGCTCGCTTAAGCTGCCTACTTCGGCGGGGAAGCCCTCGGGGCTATAGACCATCAAGCCGCCGAGGGGAAGATTGACCATAATTATACCGAAGCCTATGGGGACTAATAAGACGGGCTCCATCTTCCTGGCGATGCCCAGGTAGATAAGAAGCCCGGCAATAAGGAACATTATGATGTTGCCCCAAGTTAGCGAACCGAAGGCGGTTTCGTAGAGACCAAACACCTACTTGTCCTCTTTCGGAGTCTCTTCCGACTTAGCCTTGGCTTTTTGTACTATCATGCCCACTATCCAGGCGGCCAGGCACAGGATTACCAAGGCGAGGATGGTAACACCAAAGCCGCCCCCAGCAATCTCGGCTACTAGACTCCAGTCTATCATCTTAGATGTTCCTTAAATTATTAAATCTGCTTAGTATTCAATGACGAATACTAAATCACCCGCATCGACAACCTGACCTACAGAAAGCTCCATCCTGGCCACGGTGCCACCGACCGGAGCCAGTATCGGGTTTTCCATCTTCATTGATTCTAGCATGCATAAGACATCCCCCTCCGCCACCTTATCCCCCTCTTTAACGTTCACACTGGTTATCTTACCCGTGATCGGGATTTCGACGTTCTCCTGTGACAATTCTGGTCTCCTTTCTTCTTCTCCCTCCTAACTTGGGCGAACTAAAAGGGCGGGGGTGGTAGCCGTAGGGTTTCCCGCCCTTTGAGTGTCAAAGGTCTGTATTGGCTTGGTTAATTTAGGCTTTATCATCTCCGGCTAATGCTTCCACGGCGGCGGGATGGACTACAATCTCCCCTTTCTCTAGGTCGACTATAGCCGTATCTTCAGCGCGGAACTCGCCGCGGAGCAGACTTTCCGAGAGTTTGTCTTCAACCATATCCTGAATTACGCGCCGTAAGGGCCTAGCGCCGAAGACTTCGTCGTAGCCCTTTTCGCCGAGGAAGTCCTTGGCGGCGGCGGTTACCTGCAGCTTTATCCCCTTCTCCTCGAGCTGCTTGGAGACCTGAGCCAGCATAAGGTCGACAATCTTCCTGATGTCTTCCTTGGTCAGGGCGTGGAAGACGACCACGCCGTCGATGCGGTTTAAGAACTCGGGGCGGAAGGACTTTTTAAGCTCTTCGAGCAGCTTTTCCTTCATCTTTTCGTAGTCCATCTGCCTGGTCTTGGCTTCGTCACTGCGCGAGGTGAAGCCGATGGTGCCGCCCTTGCGGATAAGCTCGGCGCCGATGTTGCTGGTCATAACGATTATGCTGTTGCGGAAGTCCACCCGCCGACCCTTGGCGTCGGTGAGGTGACCGTCGTCGAATATCTGCAGGAGTATATTAAAGACATCGGGGTGAGCCTTTTCAATCTCGTCCAGGAGAACGCAGCAGTATGATTTGCGCCGCACCGCTTCGGTGAGCTGTCCGCCTTCCTCAAAGCCGACATAGCCGGGGGGCGCACCCACCAACCGTGAGACGGTGTGCTTTTCCATAAACTCGGACATATCGAGCCTTATTAACGTGTCCTCGCTGCCGAACATGAACTCGGCCAGGGCTCTGACCAGCTCGGTCTTGCCGACGCCGGTGGGACCCAGGAAGATAAAGTTGCCGATGGGGTGGCGGGGGTCCTTGATGCCCGCCCGCGCCCGGCGAACGGCCTTGGCCACGATGCCAATCGCCTCGTCCTGGCTGATAATGCGTTTGTGCAGTTCATCTTCCATCTCGAGCAGGCGGCTGGTCTCGTCGGAGGCCAGTTGCACCACGGGAATGCTGGTCCACATGCTGACCACTTCGGCGATGTCTTCCTCGCCGACTTCGGGGTTATCCTCTCCCTGCTCCGCCTGCCACTCCTCTTCCATCTTCTTTATCTTCTCTTCAATCTGGAGCTCGCGCTGGCGCAGCTCGGCGGCATACTCATACTGCTGGGTGGCTAATGCCGCTTCTTTGTCTTTGCGCACGCTGTCCTCGGCACGCCGGGCTTCCTTGAGGGTGATGGGGATGGTGCGGTGCTTAATCCTCACCCTCGATGCCGCTTCGTCGATAAGGTCAATGGCCTTATCGGGGAGGAAGCGGTCGGGGATATACCTCGCCGAGAGCGTGGCCGCGGCGCTGAGCGCCTTTTCGGTTATTATCAGCTGGTGGTGCTCTTCGTAGCGTTCCTTGATGCCTTTCAGGATTTCCAGCGTCTCGTCTACTGAAGGCTCTTCTACCAGAATCGGCTGGAAGCGCCGCTCCAGGGCGGCGTCCCGTTCTATGTGCTTGCGGTAGTCGTCCAGGGTGGTGGCGCCGATGCACTGCAGCTCGCCGCGCGATAGCGACGGCTTGAGAATATTGGCGGCATCAACCGCCCCCTCCGCCGCCCCGGCCCCCACCATGGTATGAAACTCGTCGATAAAGAGCACGCAGTTGCCCGCCGTCTTTATCTCGTCGATGACCTTCTTTAAGCGCTCCTCGAACTCGCCGCGGTATTTGGTGCCCGCCACCACCGCCCCCATGTCCAGGGTGATTATCCTCTTTCTTTCCAGCGTTTCGGGGACGTCGCCAGCGATGATGCGGTGGGCCAGTCCTTCGACAATGGCCGTTTTGCCCACGCCGGGCTCGCCGATGAGGGCGGGGTTGTTCTTGGTGCGACGGCTCAAGATCTGAACGACACGCTCGATTTCCTTGTTTCGCCCGATAACGGGGTCGAGTTTGCCCGCGCTGGCGGCGGCGGTGAGGTCGATGCCGAGCTGGTCCAGAGCGGGAGTGCGGCTGGTGGAGCGGGTGGCGGGCCTGGCCCGGGCGACGCCTTCACCGAGGACGCGGTTGGTCTCGCTGCGCGCTCGCTCCAGGTTTATGCCGAAGCTATCCAAAACGTCGGCGGCAACACCCCTCCCCTCGGCGGATTCGCCCTCTCCTTCGCGCAAAAGCCCCAGCAGGATGTGTTCCGTGCCGATGTAGTTATGGCCGAGGTGACGGGCTTCGTCTATGGCCAGTTCGATGACCCTTTTGGCTCTGGGGGTAAGTCCGATTTCACCGGTGGTGGGCTTTTCGCCGCGCCCGATGATGAATTCCACCGCCGAGCGTGCCTTGGTCAGGCTCACACCCAGGTTGGCCAGCACCTTGGCGCCGACCCCTTCCTCTTCCCTTACCAGGCCGAGGAGGATGTGCTCGGTGCCGATGTAGTTGTGATTGAAGTGCTTGGCCTCTTCTTGGGCCAGGGTAAGGACCCTTCGGGCTCTCTCCGAGAATTTCTCAAATCGGCTAGCCATCTTTCAAGCTTGCTCCTAATTTGTTAATCTAATTATAAGTCAAGCAGTACCAAAGGTCAAAAGCCTCCTGGCAGTGGCATATTTTCCACAAAGGGTTGCCCCCTCAGTATCGTCTGCGCTGGGGCGTTTCACTTCCGTGTTCGGGATGGGAACGGGTGGTTCCACCCCGCTC
>CAZRIU010000083.1:0-5470 GCA_964600245.1 uncultured Dehalococcoidales bacterium | reverse complement strand
CCACCGCCGCGGGGACAAAGTCGCTGATTGATTTACCCTCCGCCGCCCGCCGCCTGATTCCCGAGGCGTTGATGTCTATCCTGGGCTTATCGAAGAGGATGACCCTTTCCTTTATGCCCGGCAGCTCTTTTTCCAGGGCGGGGAGGTCAGGGAGGGGGAAATCAACGCGGGGGACCGCCACCAGGCGGCACATCTCTATCAGCCTCTTGGGCTGGCGCCACTGGGGCAGCTGCATCAGGTTATCCCAGCCCAGGATAAAGAATATCTCGTCGCCTTTGCCGAGCTGGGACTGTAGCTGGGCGATGGTATCGACAGTATAGGTGGGGCCGCTTCGCTCTATCTCCAGCGTGGAGAGCTTGAAGCGGGGGTCGTCGGAGATAGCCAAGCGCACCATCTCCAGCCGGTGCGGGACGGGCGAGATAAAATTGGCGTTATTGAGCTTGAGCCAAGGCTGGCCCGCGGGCATAAACAATATGCGGGGCAGGTCTAACCTGGCGATGGCTTCCTCAGCCACCTTGAGGTGCCCGATATGTATAGGGTCGAAGGTGCCCCCCAGTACCCCGATATTCATAACGATATTATTCCTTTCTATATTGATTAAGGCCTGGGTTGAGGTCGAAAGACCTTTTTTCTCTTTACCGGCTCAGGTCCGGGCGCCGACCGGAGTATTTTGGCCGTCGCCGCCATGAGCTCGGGGATGCCCTCGCCGCTGACCGCCGAGACGAAAAAGACGGGAGTGCCGATAGCCTTAAAGCTCTCTTCGAGTTCATCCCGCCGCTCCTTGACCCCGGGCAAATCTATCTTGTTGACCGCCACCAGCTGCGGCTTACTCGCCAGCGCCGAGTCGAAGAGGCTGAGCTCGGTGTTTACCTGCGCCATATCCTCCGCGGGCGAGGGCGAGCCGCCGTCTAACAAATGGATGAGCACCCGAGTGCGCACAATGTGGCGCAGGAAGTCGTGCCCCAGCCCCTTACCCAGGTGAGCGCCGGCTATCAGTCCGGGAATCTCGGCCAAGACGAAGCTCTGCCGTTCGAGTTCGACCATCCCCAGCACCGGTTCCAGCGTGGTGAAGGGGTAGCTGGCTATCCGGGGCTTGGCCGCCGAGACCGCCGCCAGCAGCGTCGACTTGCCCACATTAGGATAACCGATAACGCCGACATCGGCAATAAGCTTGAGCTCCAAAATCAGGGAGTGCTCTTCGCCTTCCGTCCCCTCCTCGGCGGTCTGGGGCGCCTGGTTGGTCGAACTAGCGAAGCGGGCGTTGCCCCGACCTCCCTTACCTCCCTTAGCCACCACCAATGACTGTCCGGGCTGGTCCAGGTCGGCGATAAGGCTATCGCCACCGATCTGCGACTTATAGCTGACCACAGTACCCACGGGTACGGCTAAGCTCAGGCTTTCCCCCTTCCGGCCGTGTCTGTTCTTGCTCCCGCCCTTCTTGCCGTTAGCCGCCCTGAAGCGCCGCTGGCGCCGAAAAGCCTTCAGGCTCGGCGCCGAACGGTCGGCCGTGATAATAACATCGCCGCCATCACCACCATCGCCGCCGTCGGGGCCGCCGTAGGGGACAAACTTCTCGTGGCGGAAGCTGACGATTCCGCCACCGCCGTCCCCCGCCTTGACTATTATCTCGGCGCGGTCAAACATCGCTTTGTCCTTAAAATCTTTATCAACATCTTAACCTGCTTATTAAAGTTATATTTAATTCAATATGATATATATGGTTAATAATACTAATTATAATACCACTGGTGGCTGGTGGCTAGCCTTGAGGATTAGAACAGGCGAAAAAGGGAGTAAATCAAGGCTGGGGGGTGGGGGATATTTCCACGGGGGTGGGGTGATTATCCACAATGGCTGACGTTCCCAAATTGAGGTGGCTGTTTATCGACGGTGGATTAGCGGTGGGGAAGTGGTTATTTCTTTGGGGAGAGGCCCTGCCGGATATCGAGGGCCTTGCGCCTTAAGTAAGGGTCGTTATCCATTTCGGTTCTTATCTTCTGGACGGCGTGGGTAACCGTGGAGTGGTCGCGGTTACCGAACTCCAGCCCGATCTGGGCTAGCGAGCAGCTGGTGCCCTCTTTGAGCAGGTACATAGCCAGCTGGCGGGCCAGGGCAGTGTTGCGGTCGCGCTTGCGCCCCTTGAGGTCGTCGGGGGTGAGCTGGAAACTCTGCGCCACGACCTTGATTACGCTGTCGGGGGTGAGGGGGATGCTCTTTGGTCCCTTGTCGGCAATGTCCTCGAGCGCCCGGGCGGCCAGCTCCGGGGTGAGCAAAGCCCGGAAGAGCTTGGCATAGGCGATGGCCCGATGCAGGGAGCCTTCCAGTTCCCGGATGTTCTGCTGTATGCGCTGGGCGATGAACTCGAGCACCTCGCGAGGCACCTCGGTCTTTTCCTGATCGGCCTTGGCTTGCAGGATGGCCAAGCGAGTTTCGAAGTCGGGGGGCTTGATGTCGGCGACTAGGCCCCACTCGAAGCGGGAACAGAGGCGGGCGCCGAGGCGGGGTAGGGACTTGGGTGGGCAGTCGCTGGTCACGACAATCTGGCGGTTGGCGTTGTGCAGCTCGTTGAAGGTGTGGAAGAAGCTCTCCTCGGTCTGCTCCTTACCGCTGATGAACTGGATGTCATCTATTAACAATATATCAACAGTGCGGAACTTGCTGCGGAACTCCTCGGTGCTCTTCTCCCTGACGGCGCTGACGAACTCATTGGTGAACTGCTCGGCGCTGACGTAGAGGGCGCGGAAGTTGTTGGCGCGGGCGGCGTGATAGACGGCGTGCAAGAGGTGGGTCTTGCCCAGCCCCACCCCGCCGTAGAGGAATAAGGGGTTGTAGCCGTGACCGGGGTTTTCGGCGGCGCTCAGCGCAGCGGCGTAGGCTAGGCGGTTGCTGTTGCTCACTACGAAGGAATCGAAGGTGTAGCGGGCTTTGCCCTTGGCTCGGGTGGTGGGCGCGGAGGCCGTGGTCTCCCGTGCTGAGGCCACCCGGAAAAGGACCTTGATGTCGGGGCGGGTAAGCCCGGTGAGGGTCTTTTCGATAAGGGAGCGCTGGTTCTGGCTGAGGTATTCGGCGACGAAGGCGTTGGGCACGCCGACGACGAACTGGCCATCTTCATAGCTTAAACCGGTGGTCTTTTCCAGCCAGGTGCGGTAATATGAGCGTGTGACCTGAACCTGTAGTTCACCCAAAGCGGCTTCCCAGATTTCTTGAGCTGAACTGGCTCCCATACGGTTCCTTACCTCTCGTTAAGATTAGTCGCTTTAGGTTTGTTTAGTGCAGACTGCAGTAGCGGGCAGTCGGGGAATAATGCGGTTTAAGATAGAGGCAGAGGGAGGAAATTGGCGGCGTGATATATAGAATAGCGGGTGGGGGTGGGCGGTGGCAAACTTTTTAGGGGTGGTTGGGGAGGGATTGGAGGGCTTGGTTTCCCTTAAAAGGTCTATAGAGCTTGTTTTTTCGCTTAATATTTAAGGGATAGCCATAAACCGGAAACTTGTTGTAAAAAATGATTGGTGTTAAAATTTAAGGCCGTGGAGGCTTAAGTTGAGAGTTGTTTTTATGGGCAGTCCCAACTTCGCCGTGCCCTCCCTGGAATACCTAGTGTCCAGCGGATATGAGTTGGCGGCGGTCTACACCCAGCCCGATAGAGCGGGGGGGCGGGGGCGCAGCCTGGTGACTTCCCCGGTGAAGCAGGCGGCAGTAGCCTTGGGGCTGACGGTAGTGCAGCCCCAGAGCCTCAAGGAGCCCGAGGCGTTTGAGCAGCTGGCTGGTTTCAGGCCCGATATTACAGTGGTAGCCGCCTTCGGGCAGCTCTTGCCTAAGCCAGTACTGGAGCTGCCGCGGCTGGGCTGTCTTAACGTCCACCCCTCGCTCTTGCCCAGCTTCCGGGGCGCGGCGCCGGTAGCGGCAGCAATTTTGGCCGGCGACGAGTTCAGCGGCGTTAGTATTATTTTGCTCGATGAGGGCATGGATAGTGGGCCCGTGCTGGCGCGGGCGCAGATTCCCATCGCCGATACCGATACCACCGCTTCGCTGGGCGAAAAGCTCTCCCTGGTCGGGGCGGGGCTGCTGGGGGAGGTGCTGGTGGGTTGGATAAGGGGGGAGCTTAGCCCCCAGCCCCAGGACGAAGCTAAGGCGACTTACTGCAAACCCATCGCTAAAGACGAAGGCGAGATTGACTGGCACCTGTCAGCTATCGAGGTATGGCGGCGGGTGCGTGCCTTTTACCCCTGGCCGGGGAGTTATAGCCGCTGGCGGGGAAAAACGCTCAAGGTTATTGAGGCAGTACCCTTGGCTGCGGAGACGAAAGCTAAGGCGGGTGAAGTGGTGGCGCTGGACTCGGGGGGTTTCGGCATCGGCAGCGGCGAGGGCGTATTAAATGTCCTCAGGGTACAACTGGAGGGGAAGCAGGCGCTGTCCGCCGCCGAGTTCTTGAGAGGGCAGCGAGAATTTATCGGGGCGGTTTTGCCCTCAAGTTAATAAGGAGGACACCTTGTCCCAACCCAAGGATTTGAGCCGTTTCGACGCCCTGGTTGATATTATCGCCAAGCTAAGAGCGCCCGACGGCTGCCCCTGGGACCGCAAGCAAACCCACGCCTCGCTGCGTACCAACCTGCTCTCGGAGTGCTACGAAGTGCTCGAGGCGCTGGATGAGGGCGATACCGAGAAGCTGCGCGACGAGCTGGGCGATTTATTAATGCAGATTGTCCTCCACGCCCAGATTGCCCGTGAAGCCGACGAGTTCGAGCTGGGGGATGTAATAAAAAATATCAACAAAAAGCTCATCCACCGCCACCCTCATGTCTTCGGTTCCAAGAAAGTGAAAGACGCCGAAGAGGTGATGCATAACTGGGAGGAGTTGAAGGAGGAGGAGAGAGCGCCTGGCGTTTCCATGCTGGAGAGCGTGCCCAAAAGTATGCCGGCCTTGGGCTACTCTCATGAGATTCAGCGCCGGGCAGCGCGGGTTGGCTTCGACTGGGAGGATATCGACGGAATTATCGATAAGCTGGCCGAAGAGGTCGGCGAGTTTAAGCAGGCTGAAACTAAGGAACAGAAGGCCACGGAGTTCGGCGACCTGCTCTTTACGCTGGCCAATATCGCGCTGCGGCTGGGCATAGACGCCGAGGCGGCGCTTAGAGAAGCCAATAAGCGCTTCTATAAGCGCTTCAGCTATATGGAAGAGCTCTGCCGTAAGCGGAGGCTTAAATTTTCCGAGCTATCCTTCGACGAGCAGAACGCGCTGTGGGAGGAAGCTAAGAAGAAACTAGAATAGATTATTAGTATCCCCGACCTCGAGCGTCCCGAACGCTGCGCGCTAATTTAGGCTACTCCGGTCCCGGCTCTTACAAAGCTAAAACCTTACTCCCCGACAATTTGTGCTATAATGGACGGCAATCGGCGTAAAAAGTCCGCAAAAAATCGGGGCGAGAGGATTTGAACCTCCGACCTCAGCGTCCCGAACGCTGCGCGCTAA
>CAZRIU010000082.1:0-5577 GCA_964600245.1 uncultured Dehalococcoidales bacterium | reverse complement strand
CTTAAACCTAACATACCCACCGCGCACGCTGGTCGATAGTCAAGGAAAGTACTAAACGACCTATGACGAGAGTCATCCTACTAAATAACCCTCTGTTCCAAGACGATATAGCTATTCATAGGCAGTTGAGACTATGCAACTATACTTATGAATGAAGATACTACGCATAATACTGCCCGGGGTAGCTGTCATTGCCCTTCTCACCGTCATGGTTAAAGTGGCGGGGGATGACGCCATGGCCGCCATTGCTGCCGTCCCCGTCCCGGTGATGCCAGCCGAGAAAACCGCCCCTGTCAACGTGGATTTGGCCGAAGTGGAGCTTGAGGCTGATGCCAGCATGGCTCCTCTCGAGGTGATTATGCCCAACGACCCCTACCTGGATAGGCAGTGGGCTTTGACCCATATTCAGATTGAGGAGCTTTGGCGGACCACCACCAGCGGCTCGGGGGTATTGGTAGCCGTCCTGGATACCGGTATTGATAAGAGCCACGAAGACCTTAACGGTAAGGTGGTGGCTGAAGCCAATTTTACCACCAGCTCTGTTGCCGGTGATGTTTACGGGCACGGCACCCACGTCGCGGGGATTATCGCCGCTTGCGGCGACAATGGCCTGGGTATTGTCGGCATTGCCCCGCAGAGTCAATTGCTGGACGTTAAGGTGGCTGATAATAACGGGCGGTGCCAGGCGTCGGCGGTAGCTCAGGGTATTGTCTGGGCGGTGGATAATGGGGCGGCGGTCATTAATGTAAGTATTGAGCTCAGGGGGTCTTCGGTTCAGCTGGAAGCGGCGGTCAATTATGCCTGGGAGCACGGCGCGATAGTTATCGCCGCCGCTGGTAACGATGGCAGTCAGACACCAGTTTACCCCGCTTATTACGAGCACGTTATCGCCGTGGCGGCTGTTGAGCAGGATAACACCCGGGCGCTGCTTTCCAACTACGGTGAGTGGGTGGATCTGGCAGCTCCTGGCTACGATATCTACTCGACCCTGCCTGGAAATGAGTACGGTTATAAGTCGGGCACTTCTTTCGCCACCGCCTACGTCAGCGGCCTGGCGGCAATCCTCTTCGATACGCTGACCGATACTAACGGCAACGGTTACCTCAACGACGAGGTCCAGGCGGCGCTGGCGAATGCGAACAACTGCCATCAGGTCAACGGTTTTGAAGTGGGCTACGGTTGTATAGACGCCGCCAGCCTAGCGGCCAGTTGTTATCTACACTGAGGGCTGAAGTAATAGGTCGCGGGTTTTCCCCGACAATTAACAGGGTATCAGCGCTTTTACCGGTTGTTTTTCGCGTTGGTGCCCTTTTTTAAATGCTGGCGGCTATAGCTAATGGATAGGTAAAGTTAAGTTAGGTTATCTTGACATCCACCTTTTATCCTATTTATTATTTTAGAGTTGTTGACGGGTGGGGATGCCGTGTGCGAATGATTTAGAAGATTTGAGGTAAGTGAATGCCAGCAGCTTTGTTCGTGACGCTGAATGTTGTTGATGCTTTCTTGACTAAGACGGCTTTATCGGCGGGGGCGGTGGAATTTAATCCCATAATGGCAGCTATCGGCGGCAATATGCTGGCCAAGGGTGGTATCGCTGTAGCCTTGGCTTTTCTCCTGTATTACTTTAGGCAGCAGAGGGTGTTGTGGCTGCTGAACATCATCCTCTTCGGCGTCGTTCTGTGGAACCTGGCCATCTGCTTTATTATGCACTCTATCCCATCCGATTACGTACTGTTTGGTTTTCACCTCTTCGGTTAAATCCCGACTTCACTCCAGGCTATCAATCGTCTCCTGTAATTCCTGCCGGCTGGTCATGTCGGCAACGGTGTTTAAGAATTCCTTGAGGGAGTCTATTTGTCCCCTCAGCTTTTTCAGCTCAAAGCCGATGGGGCTGACCGAGGTCGGCTCGTCGGCGTAGGTGCCGTGGAAGGCGAAGTAAGCCTGGTTCAGCTTCCTTATATAATAGCCCATCGAGAGCAGGTATTGGCGCTTCTCTTCCATAAATTCCTCAGCCAGCTCGATTTCCCCTTGAGCTAGGTATGCGTCGACGGCTATCCTTATCTCCCGCATCTCGCGGTTGAAGTCGAATCCGTCGTCTGAGGGGGGTGGGGGGCTGTCGGCATGATCGGGGTAGTATTTGGCGCGGACGAGGGCGCCGATTTCGGCGCTGACTATGCCCACCAGTGTTTCGTTCATGGTGGCGATTTCGTAGTCGCGAGAGATGCCGCTCAGGTCCAGGATGTAGCGAAAGCCCAGCGGCTTGAGCGCTAGGTACTGGTGGAGCCATTCCTCGACGGCGGCATCGATAGTAAAGCGCAGGCTGGCGTTATCGAGGACTAGGGTAGGGTAAAGCGCCCCCGCCCCACCCAGCGCCACCACCAGCGAGGAGACGCCCAATTCGTCAACCTCGGCTTCAATGCTTTCTATTTCCTCAAGGGTGAGGTTGCCGCGCAGGCTTATCTCTCGCAGGCTCTCTATCCGGTCGCGGGGGGAAACGACCAGCAGGTAGGGCAGCTGGCTCATTATAAAGTTGACCGGGGGGAAGGTAATTCTTAGCCCAATGCCTTCGTCCCAGGGGTTGAAGATGCCCTGTTCGTTTAAGACATCCTGTATCTGGTCAGCGAGTATCTGCTCCACGCTGCTGACTAAGGCGGCGCGCTGCTCCTCAAGCTCTTCCAGCTCGGCTTCGAGCGCGGCGATGTCGGCCGTATCATCGCTGGCAATCTGCTGCTCCAGGGCTTCCATCTGCTCGATCAGAGAGAAATACTCCAATACCGTTTCCGTCGGGCTTTCCAGGTCTTCGCCGCCGAGCCACTGCCTGGTCTCGTAGGCAAAAGCCCTCACCTCCCACTTGACGAAGTTAAAGCGATAGGGCTTGACGATGTCATTGAGGTTGTCGTCGAAGTCGGGGACGGAAGCGCAGCCCCCGCCGAGCAGGCAGACCAGGAGCAGGACGATAACAATCAGTCTCAGTTTCAAAGACATCACCCCATCGCTCTCTGAATACTGCGGCTTCGTTGCTTGAGCTTTCAATGCTATAATAACCCTAATCATACCCCGATGTTAAGTTTTGTGGAGAGATGAAAGATTACTACCGGATTCTGGGTGTCCCCGAGAACGCCAGCCAGGCGGAGATAAAGAAGGCTTTTCGCAAGCTTGCCTTCCAGCATCACCCTGACACCAACCCCGGCAACGAGCAGGAAGCCGCCGAGCGTTTCAAGGAGATAAACGAGGCTTACGGCGTGCTCGGCGATGAGAACCGGCGGCAGCAGTACGACCTCGCCCGTAAGGGGCAGTTCGCCGGCGCTTATTCCCAGCAGGATATCTTTCGCCAGACCTTTTCCAACCGTGCTATGTATGAGGAGCTGAGCCGAATGTTTGCCCAGGCCGGGCTCAGGTTCGACGCCGACTTCCTTAATAATATGTTCTTCGGGGGGAGGGGTTTCGCCTATCAATCCTACCCCCGAAACGCCACCGTCTCCACCTATAAGCCGAACTGGCTGGAGAGGCAGATTACCAAGGCGGCGGCTAAGATGAGTCTCTTTGCCCTGAAACGGCTCTTCGGCGTCGAGCCGTCGGTGGTGCTCGACAGGCACATCGAGCTTGAGATTACCCGGGAGGAGGCGGAAAAGGGTGGCGAAGGACAAATCACCTATAGGAGGAACGGGCGCCAGAAGAGACTGGCGGTCAAGATTCCCGCGGGCATCAGGTCGGGGACTAAAATCAGGCTCAAGGGCATGGGCAACAAGAAGGGCAAGAAGTCGGGCGACCTCTACCTCCATATAAGAATTAAAGACTAGGGCTTTTCCTGACGATGTATTGACAATTTAACTTTTCAATGCCAAAATGAGTAGTAATACTATATAAGGTAAAAAGTTCCATGAAGAGACAGTACGTCGAACAGCTGAAGAAGGGCATCACCGAGACCGCGCTCCTCTACCTAATCAACGAAGTGCAGACCTACGGCTATAACATCATCAAGGAGCTGGAGAAGAGGACTACCGGCTATCTCAAGCTCAAGGGGGGCACCATCTACCCCGCTCTTCAACGCTTGGAAGTCAAGGGGCTGGTGGAAAGCTGGCGGCAGCGGACTACGGAACGTCGTTCCCGGAGGTACTACAAGATAACCGACAAGGGGCGGCAGTTCCTGGCCAAGAGGCTGACGGAGTGGCAGGATTTTTCCCAGGCGGTCAGTACGCTTATGGGCATAGGCGATAGCGCTAGAGCCGCTTCCACGGATACGGCTTAACATTTATCCCAACCGAAATATTCTGGAGGTGACGTCATGGCTAAGGTAGGCGTTGTTGTCGATAGTGCCGTTACCATCCCCAAGGAGCTTGTCGAGGAATACGACATTCGGGTAGTCCCGTTGCAAGCTATTTTTACCGACAGGACCTACCGGGACGGCATAGACCTTAAAACCCCCGACGAGCTTTTCCAGCTTGTTGAAAAAGCCGATAAATATCCCACCTCCTCAGCGCCGGCGCCTGCCGACTATCTTGACACCTTCCGCCAGCTGAGCCAGAAGGTGGACAGCATCTTTTGCGTTACCATATCAAGCGGGCTCAGTATGTGCTTTAAGGCAGTCACGCTGGCTAAGGAGATGGCACAAAAAGAGCTGCCCGATGTCAGGATAGAGGCATTCGACTCCAGGACGACGGTGGGGGGCATGGGACTGGTAACCCTGGCCGCGGCTCGTGCCGCCGCCTCGGGTAAGGATATAGCGCAGGTAGTCGAGGAAGCCAGTAGGGTGAGGGAAAGGGTGAACTGCATCCTCATCTTTGATACCCTTTCCTACCTGGCCAAGAGCGGGCGCCTGGGCCGAGGGGCGGCTTTGATGGGCACTGTGCTCAATATAAAACCCCTTGTCGAGGTGTCTTCGACCACCGGACTGGTGGAACCCGTAGCCAGGGTCAGAACCAAGCCCAAGGCGATAAGGCATCTATTGGATGTGGTGGAGAAGAGGGTGGGCACCAAGAATACGGTGCATATTCTGGTGGAGCACACCCGCTCGCCCGAGGAAGCCGAGAAGGTTAAACAGATGGCGGCGGAGCGCTTTAACTGTGCCGAGCTTCTCCTCGCCGAGTTCAACCCGGTGGCGGCGCTGATTACTGGCCCCAAAGGGGTGGGGATGAGCTTCTACAGCGCTTAGCCTATAGCTCTTTCGTTATTGGCGGCATCGAGCAGGAGATGTTTCACCTCGCCGCCGCAGAACTCTCTGACTAAACCGGCCAGCTCTTCGGTGATGGCACCGGCTTCGCCCTTAGCCACCGGGGGCAGGCAGTCCACGTTGATGGCGACATCGGTCGTATCCGGCAGGAGCTTGGTATGGTCGCCCTGGCGCCAGTTCCAGCGCCGGCACATTACCCGGCTGTTATCGACGTAGATTACCTCGCCCTCGGGCGGGTATTCCACCGTGTCCGAATTAAGCGGGGTAAAGGGCTCGTCGCCCTTGGCTATGGTGAGGCGGAGGTCGCCGTCGGCGGCGCGCAGGTCGTCGCCACCGCTGGGCACCATGTGCTTTAAAGAGAAGTAGTTGAACAATGCCACCAGCGTGTTAATATAGGGCAGCTGGTC
>CAZRIU010000081.1:0-5587 GCA_964600245.1 uncultured Dehalococcoidales bacterium | reverse complement strand
TTATAGTTCCCCGTTCCTTAGCTCGTCAATAAAAGGCGCATACGCCCGATAAATAGGGTCTTCCGCCGACAGCCCCTTGGCCACAACCTTATTGTAGTAGTCTTGAGCGATTTGCCCTTGCTGCTCTCGGTTATAGTCGCGGAAGTGTTTTCCCTGGCTCCAGTCTTTGACTAGTTGCCGCCAGCCGTCGTACTGATAACCCTCCACCGACCGTTGGGCCCGAAGGGCTTGCCAGATATATATGCTACCTATAAGTTCGAATTGGTATACATGAGTCAATTCGTGCACGACGAGGGCGAGACGTGAACTCGAACGGGCGCCGGAGCCGGAATCGGGCATATTGACGGTATGGAAGGTAACGAAGGATCTCCTTCTATTGAACCTGAAGATAAGCCCTAGAAGCCCGCCATCGGCAACTCGTACGGCACTGTACCGGATAGCACGGGCGCCTAACACCGATGAAGCCGCCTTCAATTCGGCCGCACTCAAAGCTCTGACTCGGGTAAGGAGACGCCAAAAAATCTCAAATAGTCTCGGTCCACGGAGAGCATCAAAGACCCGACAAATCCATGTCATAACCAACCACCTCCTTTTTGTCCATCTACCCCCGCCCCGCCCCGATAAGCTCGGCGATGTCCTTGACCCCTTCCTTGGCCATAAACTCCTCTACGCCTTCCAGTACCTCAAGGGGGGCTTGAGGGTTGGAAAAGTTGGCCGTGCCTACCTGGACGGCGCTGGCTCCAGCCATAATAAACTCTAAAGCATCATTGGCTGTGGAAATACCGCCGATGCCCACCACGGGCACGTTAACGGCGCCAGCCACCTCGTAGACCATGTAGAGGGCGATAGGCTTTATCGCTGGCCCCGATAGACCCCCGCTGACATTGCCCAGCAGGGGTCGGCGCCTGGCTATGTCGATGGCGATGCCCTTAAGGGTATTGATTAGGGAGATAGCGTCGGCGCCAGCTTCAGCTACGGCTTGGGCTACCCCGACGATATCGCCCGTGTTGGGGGTCAGCTTGACCATTACCGGCAGCGATGTCGCCTTCTTAACTGCTGCTGTGACCTCGGCGGCTGGCTTGGGGTTAGCGCCGAACTCGGCGCCGCCGGCTTCGATGTTGGGGCAGCCGATGTTGACCTCAATGCCGCTTATGCCCGCTACCCCGTCCAGCTTTCGGGCCAGCTCGGCGTACTCCTCGACGGTCTCCCCCAGGATATTAACTATAACCGGTACCCGCCACTTCGCCCAGATAGGCGCCTTTTCCTTGATTACGGCTTCGACGCCGATATTCTGCATCCCGATAGCGTTAAGCACACCGCATGGCGTCTCCGCCAGCCTCGGCTGGGGGTTGCCTTCCTGGGGCTTGAGCGTGGTCCCCTTAGCCACGATAGCCCCCAGCCGCTGAATATCAAAGAGGTGCTCGTACTCGGTGCCCCAGCCAAAGGTTCCCGAGGCCGTCATCACCGGATTGGCCAGCCTTAAGCCCCTTTTATTCTTGGGCGCCAGTTGTACCGAGAGGTTCATGCCTAGCTCCTTAATCATAAGTCGAGCACGGTGCCCGCTTTGTTCTGTAAGAACCTGTCGCCGAACTCCTGGGCCATTACCACCGAGGCCGCCATTCCCGTGCAGTGGCAAACGCCCAGCCTCCCTACCCCCAGCTCCTTGAGGGCGGCTAGGGTCTGCCAGATCCGTTCCTCGCTGGCGTTCATCAGGTGGCAGCCGCCGATGACGGTGTCGATCTTTTTCACCCCGCTGATTTCCTGGGCGTGGTAGAGAGTATTAATGATGCCGCGGTGGGCACAGCCCAGGATGACAACCAGCCCGGGTGGGGTCTTTATACTCAACGCCTGGTCGTCCCGGAAGGTGTCGGGCTTGAAATCGCCGTTGTCCTTTACCACCAGGAAAGGCTCAATCTCTTCGTAATCGGTTACCATGGGCACCTCACCGCTGGTCATTATTGAGTCGCTTATGGCTACCGGTTCCGACGTCAGCCGAAACTTGGCCCCCAGGCTTTCCAGCTCGCGGCGGGAGAAGGGGATGCCGATGTACCTCGGCTCTTCGCCCTGGCGGGTGTTATATTTCGCCTGCCAGATGTCGGGGTGGGCGATTACCTCAATCTCCCTACCTATCTCGCTCAGTACGTGGCTTAAGCCCCCGGTGTGGTCGAAGTGGCCATGGCTTAAGACAATCCTGTCTATCTGGCTTAAATCAACGCCCAGCAGCTTGGCGTTGTGGGTGGTGGATATGCTCTGGCCCGTGTCGAAGAGAATTTTGGCTTCATCGCTCTCCACCAGGATGCTCAGGCCCCACTCCCCCAGAAAGCCGTAAATGCCCGCCGTATTTTCGCTTAAGGTGGTGACGCGGAGTCCCATTTTCACCCCTTAGTGGTGGTGACTAGTATAGGCCATATCCCGGCCGTCGGCAACCTTCCTGATGAAGAGCAGTGGGAAGACGATGTCGCTCAGACAGCAGGGGAGCCAGACGGCCAAGAAGAGAAAAACGAAAATCAGGGGCAGCAGGGGCACCCAGGAAGCGGTGCCGAAGGCGGTGAAATAGAAAAGAGAAGCCCAGGTGCTTAGCAGCACATGACCCGAGTGGGGGATCTTGGTGACTTGCTTCCAGTAGCCGATGGCGATGCCGATAGCCGCCGCCGAGTTTATCACTATCCACTTGGGGATACCCAGGTAGGGGAACGCCTCCGTCTCGATAAAGGGCAGGTGGAAGCCGATATCAATGCTCAGCGTGCTCCCCTCGACGAAGGGAATCACGGCGTCGCTTAAGGTAGCGATGCCCACCGAGCCCAGGTAGCCGATTAAAACAGCTGCCCAGAGACGCCCATTACTATAGCGCATATAAATGGCGGTGGTCACTAGGGCGCTCAGGACGACGTGCAGGGGGTGAAGGGTGTAGAAGACGGCCTCGGAAATAGAGGCGGGGACATCGGCAATGAGGATGATAACCATGATGATAATGCCAGTCACCGCCCCAATGGCTGTGAAGGGGGCATGGGCTTTAAGCTCTTGCAGTATCCGTCTAAGCATTCTGCTGACAGTTCTGGCAGCGCCCGATAAACTCGAGCAGGTGCCCGTCAATCTCAAAGCCGGTCTCCCGGCTGAGCCTTTCCTCCAGCTCGGCGAGGTTGTAGCCACTGAAATCGACAACCCCGCCGCATTCGGCGCAGATCAGGTGGTGGTGGTGCCCCGGGGCGGCGATGGTGTAGCTGCGGCAGCTCCCCCCCGCGTGCAGCTCGCAGATAAGCTCCAGTTTAGCCAGTATCTCCAGGGTGCGGTAGACTGTCACCAGCCCGATGGTAGGGTATTCCTGCCTTACCTTTTGGTATAGGGCGGCGGGGGTGAGGTGGTCAGGGCTGGCGGCAATGGCGGCTATTACCGCCCGGCGCTGTGGGGTGAGCTTGTAGCCGTTACTCTTTAAGGAGGTGGTTAACTTCTTTTCGCTAAGTCTCATCTCAGCCTCTAAATGAAAAAAATTATCATTTGTATGTATAATTTTATCATGGTTGTCAAGACCTGTCGGGTCAATGCCCCCAAAATCCTCATAATTTTTCTGGGGGCATTGACCAAACCCAATAATTAGGATAAACTTGAGGTATAGTAGCGCTATAACGCCATTGGCGAATAGCGCTAGTCCTTCTGCTCAGTCATTGCTTTCGCGCAAATCGTCAACCACAGAAGCTTACCTGCCAGCGCAGGTGAGCAGGGGGAGGAAAAGATGAAGAAGAAGACGGGAAAAACGAACGTAGGCTTCAATCTGCTGCGTGCCCGCTTGGAAAGCGCGCAAAAGCGGCTCAATGAAGAATTAGAACAACTTAAATCCAGCGTCCGTCCGGCTGACGAACGGCGTGAAGGCAGCCCCTTTGGCAAACGGGAAGAGGAGGCTACCGAGAGCTTTGAGCTGGAAAGGCGGCTGACCCTGGAAAAGAGGCTTAGAGACCAGCTGGCTGATGTGGAGCATGCCCTGAAGAAATTCGAGGACGGGAGCTACGGCTTATGCGATAACTGCGGCAAGCCGATAGACCCGGAACGACTGGAGGCGCTGCCCCAGGCCAGCCTGTGCTTGGACTGCAAAGCGCGCCTGACGAAGGAGGCGAAAGGTAAGTAATCCCCGGGACAGGCGTTGGCAGCTAAGCTTCTTCTTTATCGCCTTGGGCGTGCTGGTTGCTGACCAGCTCACCAAGCTCTGGATAAGGTCCACTCTGGATATCGGTGAGGTGCTGTGGCAGGCGGGAATCTTCAGTATCGTCCGTACCAAGAACACGGGTGCCGCCTTCGGCTTATTTCAGGGACATGCCTTCGCCATCGCCATAGTCGCCTTCGTCGTCATTGCCTTGGTACTCTTCTACGTACTCTGGGCTCACCGCCGCTACCCCCTTTTCGCTGGCCGCCTGGGTTGGGTGGGGCTGGGTCTGATTCTGGGCGGCATCATCGGCAACCTCATTGAGAGGGTATGTAATCTAATCGACCCCTCGCGCTTCGTCGGCGTTACCGACTTTATCAGCATCGGCTGGTGGCCCTCGTTTAACATTGCCGATTCGTCGCTGGTGGTGGGCACCATTCTCCTGGCTTACTCCCTGCTGCTCATGATAATAAAGCCAGCTTCGTCGTGAGAGGTCATGGACAGGTCATATAGCCTTACTGCTGATGGGGACGCCCGTCTCGACAAATATGTCTGCGCTAAGCTCCCCGAGCTTTCCCGGACACGGGTGCAAAGGCTCATTGCCGAAGGCAATATCACCGTAAACGGGCAGTCGGCCAAGCCCGGTCTCAGGCTAAGTCCCGGCGACAGGATTGATATTAGTATTCCCCCCACCCCGCCACAGGAATTAAAGCCCGAGGCGATTCCCCTCGAGATTATCTACGAGGACGACGACCTCTTAGTCGTCGATAAGCCGGCGGGCTTAACCGTCCACCCCGCCCCGGGCCACCCCGCCCATACGCTGGTCAACGCCATCCTGGCCCACTTCCCCCACCTGGCCGAAATCGGCGATGCCCTGCGCCCCGGTGTCGTCCACCGTCTGGATAAAGATACCTCAGGAGTGATGCTGGTGGCGAAAAATAGCGTCGCTCAAGCCGACCTGGCCAGGCAGTTCAAGTCCCACTCCGTAACCAAGGCCTACCTGGCGCTGGTCAAGGGAAAGCTCACCCCCGAAAGCGGCATTATTGAGGCTGACATAGGGCGCGACCCGCATAACCGTAAGAAAATGGCGGTGGTGGCTGAGGGCAGGGAGGCCCGCACCGAATACCGCGTTATTAAATATATCGGCGGCTACACCCTGATTGAGGTTATGCCCGAAACCGGCCGCACCCACCAGATTCGGGTGCATCTGGCGGCCATCGGTTTTCCCGTGGTCGGGGACAAGGTCTATGGTGTAAAGTCCCCCCACCTCTCCCGCCAGTTCCTCCACGCCTCTCGTTTGGGCTTTAAGCTCCCCTCCAGCGGGGAGTATGTCGAGTTCGAGTCCGCGCTGCCCGCTGACTTAGAGCAGGCGCTGGAGGCTATTTCTTAATTCCCCACCCCCAGGTTTTTCTTCCCACCCAATACCCACCTTGCCGTGCAGAGGTGTAACCT
>CAZRIU010000080.1:2443-5674 GCA_964600245.1 uncultured Dehalococcoidales bacterium | reverse complement strand
ACCGTGGTCTCGAAAGAAAGCATGCCAATACCTTCTATACTCAGGCGTTGGGCGGGCATAAACAGGGTGACCAAAATAAGCCCCGCCGCTACCGGAATAGCTATCAGCAGCCTCCTCCGAATTGAACCTGCCAAAAACAGGTTCACCTTATACTCTCCATCGGCTCACCTTCCTTAACCTATCCAGCCGGCTTATTTTTGGGTCATACTCTGGGCAATTTTTTAAGATAGTAAGGATGGCGCTAACAGCCCGCTGGACATCAAGCAACGCCGCAGTGCCAGCGGGATGAAAATCCTTTGCCGCCTGATTACTACTAATTTTATGAGCTATTGTAGTTTGCTAAATGGCGGATGTCAATGGGTTAAGGCTGCTTTAACCTCACTATAGCCAAATTTTAGGCTACAGGGATTAATTGCCCGTAAAACCGGCGTCTAAATTTCATTAAAACCCCGTTCCTCATTCCTTGACGGCCAAAGCTGGAGGCGATAAAATGGCTTGGCTTATCAAAATGTCCAAGAAATACGACGTTATCATTGTCGGCGGCGGTCCCGCGGGTATCTTTGCCGCCCTGGAGCTGGCACCCGACGACCTCAAGATTCTGCTCATCGAAGAGGGAAGGGATATTGACAAGCGCCAGTGCCCGGCGCGTGATACCGGCCGTCCCTGCCCTCCCTGCTCACCCTGCGACCTGGTCTGCGGGCTGGGCGGGGCGGGGGCTTTCAGCGACGGCAAGCTGACGCTGACCTCACAGGTGGGCGGCCGCCTCCCCAGCTACCTCGGCGAAGAGCAGACCGAAGCCCTCATCAAATACGTTGACGAGCTCTACCTAAAGTTCGGTGCCCCCGATAAGCTCTTCGGCACCGGGAAAAAGGTTGACCAGCTGCGCCAAAAAGCGGACCGGGCGGGACTGAAGCTGGTGCCGATGCCCATCCGCCACCTCGGCACCGAGCACTGCCGACTGGTGCTCAAGGCGATGTGGGACCACCTCAACCCCCGCTTGGAATCCCGGCTGCGGACGGCGGTGACTACCATCAATGTTGAAAAAGGTAAGGTCAAAGGGGTCACCACCGAGGCCGGCGAGAGCTTTGACTGCGACTATTTGATTCTAGCTCCGGGCCGGGAGGGAGCCGACTGGCTGACCAATGAAGCCGAGCGGCTTAAACTGACCATGCACAGCAACCCCGTCGACCTTGGGGTGCGGGTTGAGGTGCCGGCGGCGGTAATGGCGCCGTTGACCGACTTTCTCTACGAAGCGAAGCTGGAATTCCTCTCCAAGAGCTTCGACGACCGGGTGAGGACATTTTGTATGTGCCCCGGCGGCGAGGTCATCATGGAGTCAACGGGCGGCTGCGACCCCGTCATCACCGTTAACGGGCACAGCTACGCCGAGCGCAAGACGGAAAACACCAATTTCGCAATACTGGTGAGCACCGCCTTCACCAAGCCCTTCAACCAGCCCATCGCCTACGGGCGCTACCTGGCGCGGCTGGCCAATATCTTGAGCGGCGGTGTGCTCTTACAGCGCCTGGGCGACCTGATGGAGGGTCGGCGCTCCACTCCGGAGCGCATCGAGCGGGGTCTGACCAAACCCTCCCTGCAGAACGCCACCCCCGGCGACCTCAGCTTCGCCCTCCCCTATCGCTACCTCACCGATCTGGTGGAGATGCTCCAGGCGATGGACAAGCTGGTTCCGGGAGTGGCTTCGCACCACACCCTGCTCTACGGCATTGAGGTCAAGTTCTATTCCTCCCGCCCCCAGCTCAGCCCCAGCCTGGAGACCGAGGTCGAGGGCATGTTCGCCGTCGGCGACGGCGCTGGCGTCAGCCGCGGCTTAATCCAGGCTTCAGTCTCGGGGGTGGTCGCCGCCCGCGAGATAGTGAACCGTAAAAAGCGTTAGGAGTTCTGGGCGAGACTACCAAAGTATTAGTAAGAATAGCCAGTTGACAGGGTGGCCTAAGCTGACTAAAATGTGGTGGGTAAAAAGAACCGAGGGGTTTTAAGAGAAGGAGGAGGATGCTGTTTGGCTAGTGTGGTAGCTACAGACAACGAAAACTTTGAGAGTTTGCTGCGGCGCTTCAACAAAAAGGTGCAGCAAGAAGGTATCTTAGCCGAGGTGAGGCGGCGCGAACACTACGAGAAGCCCAGCGTCAAGCGCAAGCGCAAGGGAGCCGCCAAGAGGCGCAAGAGCGCCCGAATGTCGAGAAGATAAAGTCTTATGGCTCAACTATCCCCATTACAACAGAAGCTGACTGACGACCTTAAGCAGGCGATGAAGGGCGGGGATACACTAAAGCGTTCCGTCATCCGCCTGGTGATGGCCGCCATTAAGAACGCCGAAATCGCCAAACAGAAAGCGCTGGAAGACGGCGATATCCTGGGCATTATCGCCAAGGAAATCAGGCAGCGCAAAGAGAGCATCGAAGCCTTCAAAGAGGGAGACCGCCCCGAGCTGGCGGCTAGTGAAGAGGCGGAGATGGCTGTCCTCGAAGCCTACATGCCCGCCCAGATGAGCCGCGACGAGATTGTGGCCGAAGCCCGCCAGGTTATCAAAGAGGTGGGGGCGGAGAGCATCAGGGATAAGGGCAAGGTCATGCCCCAGCTTATCGCCAAGCTGAAAGGCAAAGCCGACGGGCGGGAGATAAACGAGGTCGTCACCGAACTGCTTGGCTCGTAATCTTATCCCTTTTCAAAGCCCCAAGACAGGGAGCCAGAAATGGCTAACGATGAAAAGAGAACGCTGATTTCGCCCTGTGGTCTTTACTGTGGGGATTGCCGGCGATACCGGGCCCGTACTGATAAGACCCTACTCAAGAAGATAGCCGAGAAATATGACATCCCGGTGGAGGAGGTATTTGTTTGCGCTGGCTGTCGGCCGATGCGGGGACGGGTAAAAATAGCCGGGGGAGAGCCGGTTTGTGACACCTATGCCTGCGCCACCGATAACAAAAAGGTGGAATTCTGCTATCAGTGTGAAGACTTCCCCTGCCTGAAGCTAGCCCCTTGTGCCGACCGGGCGCAGGAAACTCCCCATAACACCAAGGTTTACAACCTCCTCTGCTTGCAAAAGCTGGGGGTTAACGCCTGGCTTGAGAACTACCCCCGCCTGCTGAAACAATATCAGCAGGGTAAAAAGCCAAAAACCGGTAGCGATGTCCAGCTTTAGAGGCCGGTGTCGCCCTCTCACAAAGTAGTTAGCACCTGCCGCGTATATGCAATCGCTAAAACCTTCTC
>CAZRIU010000080.1:0-2343 GCA_964600245.1 uncultured Dehalococcoidales bacterium | reverse complement strand
GCCTTCAATATCTTTTAGCTTCAGGCAAAAGCAGAATCAAAAGAGATGAGTCAGCAGGATTCTAAGCCCGATAGCTATCAGCAGCAGTCCGCCGACGGCGGCCGCCCGTCTCCCCACCAGTTCGCCGACCTTCCTCCCCAAAAGGAATCCCACCACCGTAGCCAAAAAAGCGACGATACCGATGGTCGGGCTGGCTACGGCCACGTTCACCTCGATGAAGGGGAAGGTCAGGCCCACGGCCAGGGCGTCAATGCTGGTGGCTAACGACAAAACCAAGAGCGGCAGGCCTTTGGTGATATCGGTACGCTCGGCGCGGCCGTCGTGGTGCCGAAACGACTCCCAGAGCATATGGCCGCCGACGATAGCCAGCAGGCCGAAAGCCACCCAGTGGTCGTAGTCAGCGATTAAGTCGACGACGGTCTGCCCTATCAGCCAGCCCAAGACGGGCATAAGGGCCTGAAAAAGCCCGAAGGCGATGGCGGCGCGCAAAACCTGGAGGCGGGAAAGAGACCTCATGGCAATACTGCCGCCGAGGGCTACGGCAAAACAGTCCGCCGAAAGGCCGAGAGCTATGAGGAGAACGGAAAAGAATCCCATATCAGGCTAAAAGTATAGCATATAAGCCGCCGGCGATGTTCAGGCGGTGGCCCGGACCAGCTCCGATTCAAGGTAGCCCGCCTTTGTCCCCAGCTCAATCATATCCCAGGGCAGCTTTTGGCCTGTATCCCAACGCTGGTTGGCGTAGAAATCCACATCTACGTTGTGTTTCGCCACCGCCTTACGCCAGCCCGCTAGCGATAGCTTTTCTATATCGGCCAGCACCACCGCCAGCTCCTTATCCCCCCGCGCCAGAACCCCCTGCACCTGGCTCCAGGCCGGGCTTTCCGCCTTAATCTTTATCCCTTTAGGCATGAGGCTGTTCTTAAGCCGGACAAGACGGCGGTTGAGGACAGCGGTTTCGGTCATGGGCAGCCACTGGAAGGGCGTACCTGCCTTGGGGACGAAGGGAGATATATTCAGTGTCAGGCGGCAGCCAGACCGCTTTTTATCGATGGCCTCTTTGCCAGCTAAAGCCAGCTTTATGATTGCCTCGATATCGTCGTCGCTCTCCGAGGGCAGGCCGATGATAAAGTAGAGCTTGAGCTGCTTTATCCCCGCCTCGGCGACCCTTTCCACCGCCTTCAGGATATCGTCTTCGCTGATGCCCTTCTTTATCATCTGGCGCAGGCGCGCTGAGCCCGCCTCGGGGGCAAGGGTAACCGTCCTAGCGCCGCCCTTGGCCAGCTCCTTTAACACCACGGGTGATAATGGCGCTATGCGCAGCGAACTCAAGGAAAGCCCCGCCCCCATAGCCGTCAGCCTGGGCAAAAGATCTTCAATATGAGGATAGCTGGAGACGGCCGCCCCGACTAAACCTAAGCGTTTACGGTATTTTAGCCCCACCTCCACTTGAGCCAAGAGACTATCTACAGAGCGAAGGCGCATGGGGGCAAAGCACTGGCTGACCAGGCAAAAGCGGCAGCCCCAGTTACAGCCCCGTTCCACCTCAATGAGGTAGAGGTCGCCCAGCTCGGTGTCGGGGGTTAATACAGCCGAGGCCACGGGAAAGTCATCCAGTTTATTTGCCCACTGCCGCACTATAGGCTTTCCCGAATAGTATTGGGGGATATAGACGCCAGCTAGCGAAGCCAGCGCTTTGAGCGCTTCGTTGCGCCTGGCGCCCTCGGCAATAATAGGCAACATGGTCGGCACCAGCGGCTCAGCCTCGCCGATAGCCAGGCCGTCGAAGAAGGGGGATAAGGAGGCGGGGTTGGCCATGATGCAGGGGCCGCCAGCGATGACCAGCGGGTGACTCTGGTCGCGGTCTTTGGCGTAGAGGGGGATGCCGCTGGCTCTGAGAGTATTAACGACATTAAAATAGTCAAGCTCGTAGGAGATAGAGAAAGCGATGGCGGCGAAATCGGAAAGAGGTCTTTGTGATTCTAAAGATATGGGGGTATCCGCTTCCCAGAAGACGCGCTCGCAGACGACATTATCGTAGCTGTTGAGCAGACTGTAGACGGCGTGGACGCCCAGGTTGGACATGCCCAGGTAATAGCTGTTGGGATAGACCAGGGCGATGGGGATTCGCCCACCCCAGTCCTTGACGATAGTGCCCTGCTCCCGGGAGAGACGCCGCCTGGCTTTTTCTATTTCATTCCAAGCCATAATACGGCCTCATTATACAGGCTCTGGGGGAAAATGGGAAAGAATCTGTGAGGGGAATCAGAGGAGCAAGTTTGGTACTAATCTCTTTGTTTGGTAGCTTGATTTATGATATACCTTACTACGCTTGTTGTTAGA
>CAZRIU010000079.1:0-5744 GCA_964600245.1 uncultured Dehalococcoidales bacterium | reverse complement strand
GGCGGCCTGGGCTCGGTAACCGCCACCTATCTGGCAGCGGCTGGGGTGGGGGTAATACGGATTGTTGACCAAGATAGAGTAGAACTCAGCAACCTGAACCGGCAAATACTGCACCATGACGAGGACATAGGCAAGAAGAAGGTCGATTCGGCGGCGAAGAGGCTCAACGGCCTAAACCCAGAGGTAAAAATAGAAGCCATCGCCGAAAAGATAACCGAAGCCAATATCTCTAAACTGGTGGCTGGCTTCGATCTGATCGTTGACGCTATGGATAACCTGCCTATCCGTTACCTGCTGAACAAGACAGCGATAGAGAAGAAGATTCCCTTCTTTCACGGTGCCGTTAACGGCTTTGAGGGCAGGGCCATGACCATAATCCCGGGCCAGACCGCCTGCCTGAGGTGCGTCTACCGCGGGGCTGTCGTCGAAGGCAGCTTCCCCGTGGTCGGCGTTACCCCCGGGGTCATCGGCTGCATTCAGGCGACGGAGGTAATAAAGTACATCGTGGGAACAGGGCAACTGCTGGGCAACCGTCTGCTCATCTATGACGGGCTGAGCATGAAATTCACCCAGTTTAAGGTGAAGCGAGACCCTAATTGTCAGCACTGTGGCCCAGAAGGATAAAAGTTGAGCGTTAAGATAAAGCTTCATCGCTCCCTGGCTAAACTCGCTGATGGCCAGGCGGTGGTCGAAGTTAACGGCAATACCGTCGGCCAGTGCCTCGAGCAACTGGCCACCCAGTTTCCCAGGCTCAAAAAGAGGCTCTTCGAAAAAGACGGTGCGCTGAGCCGTATCCTTGAAATTTACCTCAATGAGGAGAGCATCTACCCCGAAGAATTAGCTGCTGCGGTTAAAGACGGTGATGAGCTTGATACCGCAGTGCGTATCTCCGGGGGCTGAGGTTAAGCGGAACGGCGCACCTTTATTATCTCCGCTAGGATGCTGACGGCTATCTCCTCAGGAGTCTGAGCTTCTATCTCCAGCCCGATAGGGGAGTGGACGCTATTCAGCTTTTCTTCAGGCACCCCTTTAGCCAGCAGGTGGGAGAATATGGTCTTGACCTTGGTCTTACTGCCAATCATGCCGATATATTTAGCCGGAGTGCCCACCGCCCAACCCAGCACCAGCTCGTCATGCTGATGGCCGCGGGTAACAATCACGATGTAGCTCGTTTTGTCTATCTCCAGTTTGGGGAAAGCTTTGGCAAAGTCGTCGGCCAGTAATATTTCGGCTTCAGGAAACCTCTCAGCGCTGGCGAAATCGGTGCGGTCGTCAATAACGGCTATCTTAAAGCCGAGGAGCTTCCCCATCTGGGCCAGCGGTAGCGAAACATGACCGCCGCCGAAGATATACAGGGTAGGTGTCGTCAGTATAGGCTCAATAAACACCTCAAGGTCACCGCCGCATATCATCCCCACCTCGCTGGCTTCCTTATCGGTAAGGGTAAAGTGGAGGCGCTTCGGTTTACCCTGCTTGATTACTCCAACCGCCTCTTTGATTACCTGGGCCTCCAGGCTGCCGCCGCCGATGGTACCGGCGATAGTGCCATCGGGCTTAACCAGCATCTTGGCGCCCTCTTCGCGGGGCGTGGAGCCAGTAGCGGAGACAATAGTGACCAGCGCCGCTTCTTCGCCCTTTTCCTTAATCCTGACGATTTCCTGGTAGATATCGGTCATTTTAGTTCTCCTCTAAACATTAAAGCGCATCAGTATAGCTTCTAAAACCCCACCCGCAATCGCCCTCACCCGGGGTCTGATGGTATAGCAGGCCTCTTTATCCCCCGAAGGGTCAATCTCGCCCAGCTTGGCTCCCTTTCCTACCACCGTCCCGTTTCGGAGCAGGGCCCGTATCACGCCGCCTATCTCCGCCTTGAGGGGCTGGGTAGCCACTGAAGCCACCACCTCGTCCATCGCCACCATGTCGCCGATATCCTTTTCGGTCAGGAACTGGCCGTCGCTGGGGGAGTGCAGTACCCTTTCCTTGGTCAGGCCGCCAATGGCGACGGGGATTCCGGTATCCGCTTCCGCCTTGCCCGACATGATTACCCGTCCCAGGCGCTCGCTGTTGTTGGTCTCCACTACCACGTGGACGTCCTCTCTGGCCCGAAAGCCCGGCCCCAGCCCGATAACCAGCGGGGCGTCGCTGATCTTTGTCCCCAGGTTTTGCTTGGCCATCAAGGCGTCAACCAGCACCGCAGGTTTGAGTGCGTCTTTCACCAGGGCATCGGGGTCAATGATGATGGGCAGCTTATTTTGGTGCCATACACCGGTAATCTGGCTCGGTGATTCTACCCGTTTGGCCGTTATCCCCTCAACCTCTTTTTCCCCGTCATAGATCGCCTCACAGAAGGCAACCCCGCGGCTGACGGCTAATGGCTGAGAGGTCTCTGTCAGGCAGACGCGGAAACGGGCACGCGCCAGCTTGTGAGCCACCCCACTGGCTACCTCCCCACCACCCCGGATAAGCACCACCAGATTAGCTAGATCCATTTCAGTCCTTTATATTATACCCGCCTGCTTCAACTCGTCTAACTTGGAAAGACTGAAGCCCATATACTCTTTATAGATAGTCTCGTTCTCATGGCCCACGGGCTGGCAAACCCACTTTGTCCTGATAGGCGTTTTGGTCATCTTGTGCTGCGCCTGGGCGATGACAATCTCTCCGTAAATGGGGTCTTGAACCGGGGTGAACATTCCTCTATCCAGCCAGTTGGCGTCCTTCATCGGCTCGTCAGGGGAACAGACCGGCGCCACCACTGGGGTAATAGGCGCTAAACGCCCTTTCTGGGAATACTCTATCGACATGGCGACCAGCTCGTTGTTGGTGTACTTGCGCGTCTCGGTAAAGACCTTCGGCGCCCACTTTAATTGCTCGTCTTTGCGCATGAATATCTGCAGGGTCTCCCAGCTGGCGGCGTCCCACTCCTCCCATTTACCCAGCATATCGGCAAAGGCCTGCCACATCTCCAGCCTCAAGCCCCCCAGAAAAACGGCGCCGTCCTTGGTCGGTGCAAAGCAGTAAAGCCAGCCTGCCGTATCCAGGCTGCCAAAACGCTCGCAGATAATCCCGGTCTCCTGGTACCATAGCGCGGCATAGTCGTCAAAGCGGGCATAGGCTTCAGCCGTAGCCACGTCCAGTGCCTGTCCCTGGCCGCTCACCTTTCTCCAGCGCAGCGCTGCCAGGATGCCGACGGCCATAAATGTCCCCGGTTGTGTCCAGGCTATCCAGGGCCCCGCCTTAGTAGGCACCGCCCAAGGGCATTCGTCGTAGCTCTTGTCCTCGGGCATAACCTCTCCTGTCGCTGATTGCACACCCGAACGGGCCTGGGCGATATTATCGTAGTCAGGCATACGGCTGCGGCTCATGGGCCCAAACTGCCCGAAGCCGGTTATGGAAGCAAATATCAGCTTGGGACTAATCTTCTTTAGCTGCTCGTAGCCGATGCCCCACTCATCCATAACCCCGGGATTAAAGGTCTCGATGAGCACATCGGCTTTGGCGACCAGCTTTTTGAGTATATCCCTGCCCTCCGCCTCTTTCAGGTTAAGGGTGATGTGGTGCTTGTTCCTGCCCTCGGTCAGGTAGTTAAGCCCTTCACCCTTGTGTAGCATACCGTAGGGGGTGCATATCCTGATAAAATCACCCTCCGGCGGTTCTATCCGCAGTACCTTAGCCCCAAGTTCAGCCAGCATAGAGGAGCAGTAGCAGCCAGCATAGCTCTTATAGCTCAGGTCCAAGACGGTTATATCATCCAGGGCCTCGGGCTTGGTGTGGGCAATAGCCGGGTCATCTCTATCCCTTATCAAGTCCAAAAAGGCGGCTTGTTCTTTAAGTGCTGCCTTGTTTTTCTTAGAAGGCGGAGCCTTGCCTGCTGAAGATGATAGGTCCAGCGGTGTTCTCAGCCCGGACTTGCCGTCCCAGTTTGGAGGCGGGCGGCGCGTCGGTACATCAGCCCATTTGCCCAGGGCGCCGCACTCATAAAGCCGCTTAATCTCCTCCTCGCTCTTACCCAGAACCTCGGTCATTATGTATTCATTATCGAAGCCCACCGCCCTGACTCCCCACTCCACCTTGGGTGGGCTCTGAGACATCATCACCGGGAACTCGTGGTCAAGGTAGTGGCCGAGGATGGCGTCATTAACCTCGGTCATAAAGCCACGGGCATGGAAGTGCTTGTCCTCCACCACCTCTTTGGTGTTATAGACATGACTGGCGGCAAAGCCGTGCTTTTCCGCCAGCTTCTCGATCTCTTTGTAGCTCTTGCCTCTCGCCCAGTCGGCGATTATTCTGAGGATGGCGCTGGCGTTATCATCCTTGAGTCGGGTGAGGTGGTCTTTAAATCGGGGGTCTTCCGCCAGTTCAGGTCTTCCCATCGCCGTGCATAAACCTTTGAACTCATCCGGGGCCGGTGCGGCTATAGCCACGAAGCTATCATCGGCGCAGTAAAAGGTGTCAGCGGGGCAGATGGATAAATCACGGTTACCGGAGGGCATGGCTACCTTACCCGTAAGCTGCTGGTAGGGCCAGACCCAGGTTATCGCCCGCATAATGGCTTCACTCTGCGAAAGCTCGATGAACTGCCCCTTCCCCGTTTTCTCCCGGTGGTGCAGAGCGGCCAGCACCGCCAGTTCCCCCATTAATGCCCCATAGTTGTCGCAGATATAGAGTCGGCTCTTCAGCGGTGGCTGATTGGGGAAGCTGGAAAGCCAGGCGTAGCCGGAAAACGCCTGCGAAGCACCGTCGTTGGAGGGACGGTTCTCACGGGCATACTGACCCCACTGGCCGAAGCCGTTCTTGGCTAGGTAAATAATTCTGGGGTTGATTTCCCTGATCTGACGATAGCCGATATTCCAGCCTTCCATTACTCCTGGTCTCAGGTTATTTTCGATGATGTCAGCCTTGGCGGCAAGCTCTCGAAACAATTCCTGTCCTTCGGTTTCGTGCAGGTCCAGACCCAGCCAGTACTTGTTGGTGTTCATATGGGCGAAGGCCGGCCCCTGTTCCCGAAACAGATAGCCGAAGGGAGTCAGGTCGCGGCAGGTATCACCCATGGGGGGAAACTCGCACTTGATGACCTCAGCGCCCATCTCGCCCAGAAAACCTGGCCCGGCCGGGCCTAAAAGCAAGGTACAAACCTCAAGTACCCGGATACCCTTTAACGGGGACGGCTTGGAATGCTTCTCTTCCTTGTAGTTACGCCACGTTACATCTGCCATAGTATAGTGTACTGGTTTCCTTTATTTGAAGTTCCACCGCCGCCTACAGCACTGCGCAATTTTAGAGGTTATCTATAGCTGACGTCAAGCTTTGACTGAAGGTTGGTTTCATGAAGCAAGGCGTTAGTGTATTATAAAGATAGCCATGATTATTAAAAACCGCCGCGAGCTGGCTACTACCGAATTGAGAGATAAAGTTCTGCGGATTATTGAAGCGGGCATTAAGCGCGTCCTCCCCACGAACATAATGAGGGTTGCCGTCAGCTATGATTCTCCCCGCCACACCATTACGATACAGGGCGATAGCTTCTCACTGTCAGCAACGAACCGTGTATTCGTCATCGGCGGCGGCAAGGCCAGTGGGCTTATGGCACAAAGCCTAGAAAACATTATCGGCATCGAAAATATAACCGCTGGCGTGGTCAACTTCAAAGGCGGGCGGGTCAAGACACAAAAGATTAAGACTATAGTTGCTGGCCATCCCACCCCCGACCAGCGTGGCGTTGGCGGTGTCAGCGAAATGCTGGC
>CAZRIU010000078.1:0-5750 GCA_964600245.1 uncultured Dehalococcoidales bacterium | reverse complement strand
GGCTTTTATCTTCTCCTCGGCCTCTTGTCGGGAGAGGGCTTCCAAGCGACCGGTGATAACGAACTCCTGGCCGGACAGGGGCAGCTCTTCGGTTTTGACCTTTTCTGCCATTTTGACGCCAGCTTCTTTTAAGCCCTTAATGATTTTCTGGTTTTCCTCCTGTCGGAAGAAGGCGAGGATGCTGTCGGCGATCTTGGGGCCGATGGCCTCAATGCTCATGAGCTCGTCCTTGGATGCTTTCGACAGTGCCTCAATACTACCGAAGCGTCTGGCTAAAATCTCGGCCGTCTCGCCACCGATGTGGCGTATGCCCAAAGCAAAGATTAATCTGGCCAGCGGCCTTTCTTGGCTCTTTTCGATGGCTTTGAGCAGGTTTTCCACGCTCTTTTCGCCCATGTTTTCCAGTTTTAATAGCTCAGCTCGCTTTTCCTTAAGTTTGTAGAGTTCGGCGGCGTTCTTGACCAGCCCGTTGTTATAGAGGATGACGCTCTGGGCTTCGCCGATGCCCTCGATATCCATTGCCCCTCTTGAAGAGAAATGCTCGATGCGCTGCTGCGCCTGTGCCGGGCAGGCGGCATTACTACAGTAGTACATGACCTCGCCCTCGGGCTTGACGATGCTTTCCTTGCCGCAGGCTGGGCAGAGAGGGCGTCCCTTATCGTCTTTAGGTAATTTGCCCAATAGGCTGAACTCTTTTTCTTTTCCGGTGCGCTTGCTGACCACGGGGCCGACCACTTGGGGGATGACCTCGCCGGCACGCTGGATAACCACGGTGTCGCCGACGCGGATGTCCTTGCGCCGGATGTCCTCTTCATTATGCAAAGCAGCTTGCTTTATGGTGACGCCGCCCACCGCCACTGGTTCCAGAACGGCGTAGGGGTTGAGCGTGCCCGTCCGGCCCACGCTGATTTCAATGCTCTTTAGGACGGTGTTGCCCTGGACGGCGGGGAACTTGTAGGCAACCGCCCACCTCGGCTCACGGCCGATATCGCCCAAACGGTCCTGCAATTCAATCTGGTTGACTTTGACCACGATGCCGTCGGCTTCGTAGGGGAGGCTCTCTCTTTTTTCCACCCATTTTGTATAATACGCTTCGACCTCTTCGATGGACTTAAGCAGCTGGTTGTTGGGGTTTATCTTGAAGCCAAGCGATTTTAGGTATTCCATAGTCTCCCAGTGGGTGGGTGGGGTGGCCTTGTCTTCGGCGTAGCCGAGCATATAGATATAAATATCGAGCGGGCGCTTGGCGGTGATGCGGGGGTCGAGCTGGCGCACCGAGCCGGCGGCGGCGTTGCGGGGGTTGGCAAAGAGGGGCAATCCTTCCTCAGCCCTTTCCCGGTTCAGCTTCTCGAAGCCCTTCTTGGGCAGGAAGACCTCGCCGCGCACCTCGAATCGGGGTGGGGAGTCTCCGCTAACGGATAAAGGTATGCTCCTCACCGTCTTCAGGTTCTGGGTGATGTCTTCGCCGCGCAGGCCGTCGCCACGGGTAGCCCCGGTGGTGAGCCTGCCGTCGACGTAGGTCAGCGCCACGGCCAGGCCGTCAATCTTGTGCTCACCGGTGAAGTCGCATTTCTGTCTGTCTAGCATTTTAGAAATTCGCTTGTACCAAGCGGCCAGTTCTTCTTGGGAAAAAGCGTTGCTCAATGAGAGCAAGGGGAGGGGGTGTTCGACGACGCCGAAGGCTTCCACGGGCGCCGCGCCCACACGCTGGGTGGGGGAGTCGGGGGTGAGAAACTGGGGGTATTCCGCCTCCAGTTCCTGCAGTTCCCGCATCAGCTCATCGTATTCGGCGTCGGAAATCTCGGGGCTGTCGAGCACGTAGTAGCGGTAGTTGTGGTGGTTGATTTCCGCCTTTAGCTTTTCTATTTTCTGCTTTGCCTGGTTTGGGTCGGCCACGGGATACCCTCGACGTGTGCGTTCTCGAAAATTATAACACACCAGCTAGCTGGGCAAAAGATAAAGCGCTATAATTAAAACTTAAGGGGGGTCGGTAAAATGTGGCTAAAACGAGTTTTGATATCAGTCATCATTCTGGCGGTGGTGGGTGGGGGCGGTTTTATCCTTTACAACGTGGCTTACTCCGTGGGCGACGCCGCTGGCTATGACGAAGGCTATTTGGCGGGGCAGAAGGTTGGCTATATAACAGGAAATCAGGACGGCTATAGCGACGGTTATAACCTGGGCAGGGACGAAGGTTATAACGAGGGCGAAGCCGCTGGCTACACGGAGGGCTATGCTGATGGAGTGGCTGCCGGCGCTGGGCATGGCTATTACTTGAGAGACCCCACCTATGCGGAGGCGGTGGCTTTTCTGCACAGCGACCGCACCGATAGGAACACATACGACGACGATAGCTACATTTGCAGCCACTTTTCCCGGGATGTTTGTAATAACGCCGAGGCGGAGGGGCTGCGCTGCGCCTACGTCGAGCTGCGCTACTCGGATGCAGGGCATTCCATAATCGCCTTCGACACCATCGACCGGGGTTTGGTCTATTTCGAGCCCCAGTTCGACGACGAGGTCAGGGTGGAGCTTGGGCGGAGCTATGCCCAGTTGAACGACTATATAATACCGTTCTGGGACGATGTGATTCAGGATATCTTGGTTATCTGGTAGCTGACTTGTGCCCTTCCCGAACTATGGGGTAAACTAGGTTAGAAAGAGAGAGTTATGGCTGAGATTGATCCCTTCCGGGGGGTGCACTACAACCAGCGTAAGGTCAAGGACCTCGCCGACGTTATCTGCCCCCCCTACGACATTATTACCCCCCAGATGCAGCAGGAGCTTTACCAGCGTAACGAATACAACTTTGTCCGCCTGGAGCATAACCGGGAACTGCCCCAGGACACGACCACCGACAATAAATATACCCGTTCGGCGGCTGTTTTGGAGCGGTGGCTGGCGCAAAAGGTTTTGGTCGCCGACAAAACCCCATCTATCTACCTCCACAACCATTATTTCCACCACGGCGGTCGGGAATACCGTCGGCGCGGTATCATCGCCGGCGTGCGGTTGCAGGAATGGGCGGACAACGTCGTCCGTCCCCACGAGGGCACGCTCACCGAGTATACCAGCGACCGACTGAGCCTGCTCTGGGTGTGCCAGGCCAACACCAGCCCCATACTGGCTCTATTTGAAGACAAAGGAGGGCAGGTCTCATCATTGCTGGCTAAACAGGAGAAAAACCCGCCTATGCTCAGCTCCAGCCAGATTGACGGGGAAAGGCATAAACTCTGGGAAATAAATGAGCCTGAGGCTATCAACCAGCTAGGCGCTAGCCTGTCCCAGCAGCCTCTCTATATCGCCGATGGCCATCACCGCTACGAGAGCGCGCTTAGCTACCAGCGGGAGCGGCGTGCCGTCTCATCATCGGTTTCGGGGGAGGAGGCCTTCAACTTCGTCATGATGGAGCTGGTGGCTTTCAACGACCCGGGGCTGGTCATCCTGCCCGCCCACAGGCTGGTGCGGGGTATGTCCAAAGCGGCTTTGAGCGAGCTTGCCGCCAGGTTGAAGTCATTCTTTGAGGTGGAGGAACTTCCCGTGGGCAAGGCCAATGTCTGGGGGCAAATCGACAGCCTGCTTTCAGGTGGAGATAACAGCGAGGTGAAATTAGTCCTGCTTGGCCTGGTCGAGGGACGGCCGCTGCAGCTTAGATTGCGCGACTTGAGTGCCGCTGACCAGATGATGCCCCACTTCCACTCTGAGATGTACAAGAGGCTGGATGTCGATATCGTGGATAGCGTCATACCCCACGAGCTGGCGGGGGGTGGAGAGTCCGTCATCTACAGCTACGACGGGCAGGACGCGGTGGACAGGGTTCTGCATCAGGAATACCAGCTCGCCTTTCTCTTAAGCCCGGTGCGGGCGGAGGCAGTTAAAGCCATCGCTGACGCCGGCGACAAGATGTCAAGAAAGGCGACCTACTTTTACCCCAAGGCGCCAGCGGGACTGGTTCTGCACCGCTTGGATTAGAGCTTGGCCTGTTTCACCGAATAGACATCGGCCAGCGACAGTATCTGCTGCTGCTTTTCCTCGGGCAGAGGCTCGTCCAGAGCCAGTATCATCAGGGCGTCGCCCCTCGGCTTTAGGCGGGAGAGGTGCATGGCGCTGATGTTGATATCGGCGTCGCCGGTTATCTTGCCCGCCGCGCCGATAAGACCGGGCCGGTCCTTATGGTTGCAGAAGAGGAAGTAGCCGCCGGTGGGCACGATATCCATCCAGAAGTTGTTGACCCTGACGATATGCGATTCGCCGTGTATCACCGTGCCGGCGCCAGTGGTGGCGCCAGCGCTGGTGGTGACCTCAACGGTGATGAGGCTGGCGTAGTTTTCGCAGGCCGTTTCTTTCTGTTCGACGACGGTCAAGCCGCGGCGGGAAGCCACGATGTCGGCATTGACAATGTTGATCCGCTCTTCACTTATCCCTTCCAAAAGCCCGCCCAGGACGGCGGCCTTGAGGGAGTTGGTGTCATAATTAGAGATCTCGCCCTCGTATTTAATCTGTACGGCATTCGTCTGTCCCTCGGCGAGCTGGCCGACCAGATGGCCCAGCGTCGTTGCCACCTTGATAAAGGGCGCCAGCGTCGAGAGCGTCTCCGAGGGGATAAAGGGGGCGTTGACGGGGTAGCGGGGTGGTTTCCCCTGTAGTATGTCGACCACCTGCTCGGCGACATCGCTGGCGGCCATAGCCTGAGCCTCGGTGGTGGAGGCGCCGAGGTGGGGGGTAACGATTATGCTGTCGTCCTCGAAAAGGATGCTCTGGGTGCAGGGTTCGGTAGGGAAGACATCAATGGCAGCACCGGCCACTCTCTTTTCCTTAATAGCCTTGGCCAACGCCTCGTCGTCGATAAGCCCGCCGCGGGCGGTGTTGATAATCCTGACGGTGGGCTTGACCATAGCTAGCTCTTTAGCTCCAATCATGCCCTTGGTCGAGGAGGTGAGGGGCATATGGAGGGTGATAAAATCTGACTCTTTGAGCAGTTGCTTGATGGGGACGAGCTCTACTTGAAGATGGCGGGCGTGCTCAGTGGAGATGAAGGGGTCGTGGCCGATTAGCTTCATCTGTAGCCCGTGGGCGCGCTTGGCTACCTCGGAGCCAACGTTGCCCAGGCCCAGAATGCCCAGTGTCTTGTTCCTGACCTCGGTGCCCATAAAATCGGAGCGCTTCCACTCTCCCCCTCTGAGTACGGTGTGAGCCTGGGGGATGTTGCGGGCCAGAGCCAGCATGAGGGCGATGGTGTGTTCGGCGGCGGAGATGGTGTTGCCGGTAGGGGCGTTGACCACGATGATGCCGTGCTGGGTGGCTTCGTCGACATCTACGTTATCCACGCCGACTCCGGCGCGGGCGATGACCTGCAGCTTTTTGCCCGCCTTAATGACATCGGCCGTGACCTTGGTCTGGCTGCGCACAATCAGGGCGTCGTAGTCGCCGATGGTGGCCATCAATTCATCCGGTTTGAGGCCAGTCTTAACCTCCACCTCAGCGTGGGGCTGCAGAATCTTTATCCCTTCCTCGGCGAGCTTGTCGGCAATTAAGACTTTCATTTTGCTCTCCTAGCCAGTGAATCCGGCCTGGGGCAGTACCTTTTTCAGGGAGGACAGTAGTCCCTTGATATCATTGTCGCTTACCCAGCCCAGGTGGCCGACGCGGAATATCTTGCCGTCCAGCGTCCGCTGTCCGCCAGCCAGCACAACGTGCTCCTGCTCCCTCATCAGCTTGACCAGCTTCTTGGTATCCAGACCATTGGTCTT
>CAZRIU010000077.1:0-5752 GCA_964600245.1 uncultured Dehalococcoidales bacterium | reverse complement strand
AGAATCACCGAACTTCTCATCGGCTCAGGGGCGAAAATAGACGAAATCAATATCGTGAGAAAACACCTCTCCCGGGTCAAGGGCGGCCGCTTAGGCGCCCTTTACTCTCCGGCAAAGGTTATTTCGTTGATACTATCCGATGTCATCGGCAGCAACCTGACCACTATTGCCTCCGGCCCCACCACCCCTGACCCCTCCACCTTCGCCGACGCCTATGATGTATTAAATAGGTATAATCTGCTGAACAGAGCGCCGAAAAGCGTAATAGATTTCATTGAGAAAGGGCAGCGTGGCGAGGTGCCCGAGACCCCAAAGACACTAAAAAACTGCCATAACTACATAATCGGCGATAACAAGCTGGCTCTAGAGGCGATGGCGGCTAAAGCTAAAGAACTAGGCTTTAGCCCCCATATCATAACCAGCCAGCAGACGGGTGACACCACAAAAGTTGCCCGTTCTAGAGCTAGGGAGATATTAAAACACAAATATGCTGGATATGACGTGATACTTATCGGTGGCGAAACGACTATCAAACTGCCCCCTAACGCGGGCAGGGGAGGCCGGAACCAGCACTACGCCGCTGTCTCGCTGCTGGCGATGGCAAACTATCCCGGTCAGTGGGTGGTGGCTAGCGTTGGCACTGACGGCTCTGATTTTTTGCCCGATGTTGCCGGCGCTATTGTCGACCAGAACTCACTTGAAACCGCAAGAGCTAAAGGGATAGATATAGAAGCCTACATCGAAAGATGCGATAGCAATACCTTGCTGAAAAAGTTGGGTAATTCGTTAGTAGTAACCGGCGACACGGGGACTAATGTGGGCGATGTCACCATCTATCTGACAGGAGTCTAGCTTTATGAGCTGCCTATTACTTATCAGTGGCAAGCCTCTTCTTCAGCTCATCAGCTACTTTTTTGGCCTTGACCTTATGGGCCTCCCTGCCGATGGTGTAGGAGTGAGGCACCCAATTCATCTCACCCAGGTTAGACACGATGGTGGGAAGCCGGTCCCAGGGGATGGAAAGTACTATCATCCCCTCCGGAAACAGCCTCCTGGCGGTCGGGCCGAAGGGAAAGCCAGCCACGGTAAAATTTATCTCGCCGGTTAAATAAGGATAGATGAACATCCAGGCGCAGGCCATCACCGTGGAGCCCCTGGCCGTCCAGACTTTGCCTGCGGAATAGCTGTGCGCCCTCAGTATAATCTCGGCCTGCTTCGTCTCGGCGGTAATGACCAGCACATCTGGCTCGAAAGTGAGCTTATCCAGAGGGGCGAAAGCGACGTAGTTGACGGTGCCCTTGTCCAATCTGGGAACAAGCGGGTAGAGCCTCTTGTTGGCCCGGGCGTCTCTAAATATCTCCAACTCGGGACCGACCATACCGCTCTCAAAAACCGGCTCGGATTCCACCATGCCCAGCAGCAGCGGGCCGACGCAGGTGAAATTATCCCTGGCGGCGTAAAATACCAGGCCCTGCTGAGCCTCCGCCAGCATCTCACAGAAATCCAGGATCTGGTCCAGCTTTTTGATTCCCTCCGGTTTAGCTGCCAGGAATTTAACCCCTACCGGGGGTATCTCAAAATCAAACCTCTTAAATATAGCCAGCTCCTTCTGAATGTTGCTCATTCGTAGTCTCCTTTCAAGCCTTTTTAAAGCTCTCAGTCCATCCTCAGCCCAGCGCAGCAGTTGATGGTCTGGCCGGTGATGCCGGCTGATTTATCCGAAGCCAGAAACACGGCCAGGTAGCCCACCTCTTCCGGCTTGACCATACGGCCTAGGGCGGTGCGGGCGACCTCGTTGGCCACCGCCTGTTCGTAGCTGATGCCCTGTTTCTTGCTCACCTGCCGCATCGCCCACTCAATTCGCTCGCCCACTACTGGTCCGGGAGAGATGCAGTTTACCCTAATGCCGTATTTCCCCACCTCCAGAGCTAGGCTCTGGGTGAGGCCGATCAGCCCCCATTTAGAGGCGCTGTAGGGGCTTCTGTTGGCGTGCCCCATCCTCCCCGAAACCGAGGATATATTGATGATGTTGCCGCTCCTACGGGGAATCATGTCATCCTTGAGGATATACTTGGTATAGAGCATGGCCCCAGTAAGATTTATCGCCAGCGTCTGTTTCCAGGCTTCCAAATCCATATCGGCCACGCTCAAGGCAGGGCCGCTTATTCCAGCGTTATTGACCAAAACGTCCACCCTACCGAACCTCTCCAGGGTTCTATCAACCATGCTGCGCACCTGCTCGGGAACGGCCTGGTCGGTGACTACAGCTAGGCATTTGCGGCCCATCGCCTCGATTTCGGCGGCTGTTTCCTTTAAAGCCGTCTCGGTCCTGGCGGCTATCACCACATCGGCGCCCTCCGCGGCAAAGGTCAGGGCGATGCCTTTCCCCAACCCCCTGCCACCGCCGGTGATAACGGCTATCTTGCCTTCCAGTTGCATAACAATCTCCTTTTTGTGATATCTAACACCACCCTCGGCCATGCCCCGGGGTATTGAGCAAGGTCAGGCTTTTGTCTCCTTTCTTCACGGGTATGTGGTCTTCATCGGGCCGGCGGCTAGCATTTCGTCAACCTCTCTGTCTGACATGGAATAACGGAGGAGGAATTCCCCATCGGAGACTTCAGGGCCGATGCCCATTTGCCGGCGAATCTCCTCCACCGTTGGCTGGGCCAACTCCTTATCTAAGAATTCTTTAGCTCGGGGCAGGCTGGTTATCTTATCCAGCACGTCGGGGTCTATTGGTGTATTGGGCTTACCAAACCAGCCGGCCACGTATTGAAGCACGCCGTCGGGAACCTGCTGGTAGCGCTCGCCGGACATGATATTGATGGTGGCCTGGGTGCCGACAAACTGGGAAAAAGGGGTGACCATAATGGGATACCCCAGTTCCTGGCGTACTCTCACCACCTCCTCCAAAACCTCTTCCAGACGATGTCCCATCTTAATCTCGGCCAGCTGGCGCTTTAGGGTGGATAGCATTCCTCCCGGCACCTGGTGCTTATAGTAATAGGCGTCATGCTCCACCGGTGCCCCTACCGGGCGATGCTCCCTTTGGGCAATCATCTGGAAGTGGGCCGACATAGCATTCAGCGCTTCTTCGTCTGCCTTCACGGTATAACCAAGGTGACGGGCGTTGTGCAAAATGTTCAGCGCTGAAGGTAATGAGGAGCCTTCGGCTAGAGGCGGGACAGCCACGTGGAAGGTCTTGACGCCGAGTTTCATCGCTTCCAGATAGCAGAGGGTGGCAAGTCCAGTGCTGCAATGGGAGTGAATCTCAAGAGGCAGGTCCTTGATATTCTGTTGAATCACTGGCACCAGAGTCCGCACCCGGTCAATGGTAAGTAACCCACCTTGGTCTTTGAGGTATACGATATCAACATCGGGTGAACTGACTATCTCCCTTGCTTTCTTGGCGTAGAACTCATCGGTGTGCACCGGGCTGATGGAATATGACAGGGCAACCATTACCTCTTCGATACCGACTTCCTTGGCCATGCGGGCGACACCTAGCATGAAATCTGTTTCGTGGGCAGCGTCTAATATCCAGACGCGTCTTATACCACAGGCCTTTATTGTCTTCAGCACCAGCCCCTGGATAGAGTCTGGCATACGCTTAAAGCCGATGAAGCGCCGGCCGGTGGTGCCGAAGGTCAGGATGGTGTTGGGCATAGCTTTGGCGCAGAGTCTTATCCTTTCCCAGGGGTCCTCCTTGTGCCAGCGTACCGATACCCCCATGCTTATGCTGGCGGCAAAATCAATGGCCCTGAAGCCGACCTTATCCATTACTGAGGCAATGGGGAGTATCATACCAGTCCGGATACCGGTAGCATCCCACAGACTCTGGTTCCCATCTCGTGTGGTTACATCGACAAAGTATATATCGCTATCACTAGTCATGTTTAGCCTGCCTTAATATAAAGTGCTTGAATGAGAGGGATAGACGGTTCTTCTAGCCAGTATTCTTTAGTCTCACTACCTCCTCAAAGGCGGCAACTACCGCCTGAGCAAAAACTGGGTCCTCGATATTGGCATCCACCTCCCTCACTTCAATCTCCGCCTTCAACTTCGGTTTAAGCCCATCAAGAAAGGCTTGAATTCCCTGAGGATAATAGAAGTCGCTACCTTCTTTTTCGATGGAGAGCCAACCTCGCTTGGGGATGAGGAATTTGGTCGGGCCTACCGCCTTGTTGAGCTTCTCGGCGTAGACTCCGGCGATGTCCCTTAATTCCTCAGCAGTTAGCCACACTGTTACCCGTAGCGCATCCATAAAATAGTGTTTCCTTATCTTGAACTCGGGGGCAAGTTCCTTAGCAGTATATCCGGTGCGGGAAATGGTGTCCACCCCGCCCGGAGCTACTACTTGTGGGATGCCTTTCTCCCCGGCTACCTCCAACCGTCGAGGCCAAGAGATTCGCGAGCCATCAAATCTTTCATTAGTGATACTAGAGGGTACTAGGTCAATAACGGCGCTAAAAAAGTCTTCCTCAATGAGTTTCTCCATGGATATCTCTGGCATGCCGACGGCGTGGAAGGGGATAAGCTCGTATTTTGTCCCTAAAGCCTCGTTGATATAGTGAGCGCAATTTTCCGTGTATCCATAGGTGGATATGGCTACCATCGGCTTTTCTTCCTTGGGTTGGGAAGGAGGAACCTCACCCTCCACCATGCCGCATATGGCTCCAGCAGCTCGGCTCAGCTGGCCTCTGAGCAGGTGATTAAGCCCCTTAATGTCAATCAGGGAGTGCATCAAGGTTATCCCGGTAGGGCCAAAGAAGCGGTTTACGCCGGGTAGGGAGGCAGCAGTGGAGACAATAAGCTTGGGGATGTGGTAGGGCATTTCTTTCATAATGCTAGCAGCCATCACCGTGCTGCTCATACCACCCATGGAAATCATCCCTTCCACCTCTCCTGTTCGGCAGAGAGCAACCAGTTTAGCCACTGCCCCCTTAATCATCGTCTCGGTTGCCTCACGCCTCTCCGAACGCCGTAACTTCTCTATATCAGTGCCGGCAGCCTGGGCCACTTCGTCAGCAGTGATATCCGCCTCCAGCCTGGCCTCTCCCCCACAGCCGATATCAATGATGAAGGGCTGGTGCCCTCGCTCCAAGATGAGTTCCTTTAGGTAGCCGCTCTCTTCACCTTTAGTATCCAGGGTAACAATGATGACTATTTTTTTCAAAACTGCTCCTAATCGCTTGATGGTTATTATATAGTAATTTTTGGGAGAAGCTCAAGGACGACCCGAATTATTACTCCATTAGCTGATAAAAATTGTCATACCATAGACTATTTTATATTGATTCTATATTGACAAAGTTGGGGTGGTTACTTATACTCCCCCAGAGTGAGCGTGTTAGAAAAGCCTGTTTAGGCATTTAGGACGGTAGCCTAGCACCATCCAAGGAGGGCAAAATGGCAGCTGTATATGGGGTAACGCGGTTTGAGTTTGATGAGGAGAATGACCTTAATAACTATACGGTGTTTCTGGCTGATGTTGTCCACGGCACGCCACCATGGCGGCCACTTTTCTTTATCGAGAGTTGGGGAAGGTGGGCTTACCGTGCTGTGCAGCGTGGTGCTGAGCGGCTCTATCTGCCCACAACCAGGGGTTGGGATATAAGATTCATCGATGGCTACCCTTATCCCACGGTGATTGAGGCCTCCGAGCAGGAGATAAAAAAACGTGAACCGTTATTTAGGGAGAGGATAAGACCTTATATTGAGGACTTCGATGCCGTCTGGGAACAGCGCA
>CAZRIU010000076.1:0-5891 GCA_964600245.1 uncultured Dehalococcoidales bacterium | reverse complement strand
AACTGGCAGCGGAGGGATTTGAACCCACGACCAAAGGCTTATGAGTCCTCTGCTCTACCACTGAGCTACGCTGCCACAGGCAGAATATAGCACGCTTGGCTTTGCGGTGTCAATGCCACCTTTTGATAATATGCACAGCGGTAGCTTTGAAGGTGGCGTAAATTTTCTTATTAACGGCCAGGTCGAGGTCTTCCGCTGACTTTTTGGTAACGACGGCGAAGAGGGGAAAGCCGCAGGCGACTTCGACCCTGACCAGAGCGCCGATGGCGAAGGTCTTGGCAATGCTGCCCGCGAAGGTGTTACGGGCGCTGCTGGCGTCTTTATGGAGGGCCAGGGTGACGTCCTCGGGGCGGATGAGGGCGTGGACTTCGGCGCCGATGGGGTAGTCCGAGATTGCCTGGATATGGGCGCCGTTGACATCTACAGTGACCAGCTCATCGTCGCGGTTGACGATTACACCGCTTAGGATATTATCGACGCCGACGAATTCGGCGACCTCCTTATCTCCCGGGGTGCTGAAGATATCACCGGGGCTGCCTATCTGGAGCAGCCGTCCGTTCATTATCACGCCTATCCTGCCCGCCAGGCGCTGGCCCTGCGACATATTATGGGTGGCCATGACCACCGTTGTCTTCTGGTTGCCGATGATATGTGCCAGCACCTCCTCAATTTTTGCCGTGGAGACGGGGTCTAGGTTGGCCGTGGGCTCGTCGAGGAAGAGCACCTCTGGGGCAATGGCCAGGGCGCGGGCGATGGCTACCCGCTGGGTTTCACCGCCCGACAGGGTGCGGGCGTTGCGCTTGGCGTATTGAGCCATGCCCGTCAGCTCTAATGCCTGGTTGACATGCTGGCGGAGGGCGGGCTCTTTTTCTTTTCGCCATTTCAGCCCGCAGGCGACATTATCATAGACGCTCATATTGAAGACCACTGGCTTCTGGAGGACAAAGGCCATACGGCGGCGTGCTTGCAGCCGGAGGCTCTTGTTGGTGGTGACGTCTATACCGTCAAAGCGGATGCTGCCTGCAGCCGGCATTTCCAGCAGGTCGAGGAGGCGGAGCAGCGTCGTCTTGCCGGCGCCGGTGGGACCGATGAGGGCGAAGACCTCGCCCGCCTCGATACTGAGGCTGACATCTTCCAGGACATCTTGCCCGCCGTATTTTTGCCCGATATTGACTGTTTCTATTAGCGCCATTTTACCTCTGCTGAATCCTGTTGAGTACTAAATTGATTATCAGGGCGATGACGATGAGGATTATGCCCAGCGCCAGCGCCAGTTCCAGGTCACCTTTGGAGGTTTCCAGTGATATAGCCGTGGTGATGGTGCGGGTGTAGCCAGCGATGTTGCCACCGACCATCAAGGATAAGCCGACCTCGGAGATGGCCCGCCCGAAGCCCATAATCAGCGCCGCCAGCACGGCGAAGCGGGCTTCCCGTATGGTGACGAAGGCCATCTGGAGGCGGTTGGCGCCGAGGGAGACGGCGGTATCGGCGATGGTCTTATCGACGCCGCTTAAGGCTGAGATGGTGAGCCCGAGCATTATGGGGGATATGAGTATAGCCTGGCCGATGACCATGACAGCGGGGCTGAAGAGTATGCCGAGCCCGCCCAGGGGGCCAGCGCTGGAGAAGAGGACGAAGACGAAGAGCCCCACCGCTACCGTGGGCAGGCTGAACATGGTCTGGATAATGTTTATCAGGGTGCGCTTGCCGCGGAACTTGTTGAAGTGGATGACCGTCGCCAGCGGCAGGCATACTAAAGCGGCGATGGTGGAGGAGGTCGCCGATATTGCCAGTGATCTTCCCGCTATCGCCATAACCTCGGGGTCAAAGGATACTATCAGTCTTAGCGCGGTAACCAGTCCGTCCCACAGTTCGGTCAATTTTTAACTCCGCTTGTTTTTATGACGTCGGCTCAGCTCCGGCGCAGGGGGTGAACAATTGCATGCCGTATTCGCCGATAAGCTCCTGAATCTGGGGCGAGGTGAGGAAAGCCACTAGGTTGTTGGCCATATCGATGTTGGTGTTGGGGTTGGCTTCCGGGTTGACGGCAATCACCGAATAGACATTGAGCAGTATGGAACCCTCCTGCACTACGGGTACCAGTGCCAGGTCGCTTTGGTAAGAGAGGAAGGTGCCCATGTCGGTGAGGGTATAGCCGCCCATCTCGCTGGCCTTGAGCAAGGTCTGTCCCATGCCTCCCGCTGCATCTACGTACCACCGTCCGGCTTCCTTGACCTCTTCGTAGTCGTAGCCAGCGGCGGCCCAGATTGCCTTCTCCTTGCCGTGTGTCCCCGAGTCGTCGCCGCGGGAGATAAAGCTAGCGCTGGCCGACTGGTAGAGGGTGTCGAAGGCATCTTCCGGGCTCATGTCCTTAATGCCGGCGGGGTCATCGGGGGGGCCGACAATAAGAAAGTAGTTGTAGGCGAAGGGGACGCGTTCAACGCCGTAGCCATCGGCGACGAACTGCTCTTCGCGGGACTTGGAGTGAACGGCGATAATATCAACGTCCCCCCGCATCCCGTATTCTAGGGCGATGCCGGTGCCGGCGGATAGAATATCGACCTCCACGCCGTATTCATCTTCGAACATCGGTTCTAGGTAGCCCCAGAGGCCGGTGTCGTAGAGGCTGGTGGTGGTGGCTACTTTCAGCCGTGGCTGGCCGCAACCGACAAAGGCGATCAACAAGCTGGCGATGACCAGCCCGGATATTATAACGATGGTCAGTTTTTTCAACGGGTACCCCTTATAATTCGTTTAAGGTACGCGTAAATAAAAAGCACCTCAAAGGAGGTGCCCGACATGCCATTAACGTTAGCATGAGCGCTCTCCTTTCCAAACACGGGAGGCACCGCCGTTTCCAGCGATACCCTATCGGCCTGCCCCCGTAGCTTACGCTTTAGGGAAAACAGGCTCGGAGAGGGTATTTAGTTTTTTAAGCTGAGTTATATTATCACATCGACTTTGGCTAAGCAACCCCGTCCCCAGATTTGTTGTCCCACCCAATACCCACCCCACAGAGGTGTAACCTCTATAGACTTCTCTCCCCACCACCCACGTTTGCGTCCTTCCAGCCCCTTTAATAAAAGTTATCTTGACGCTAACGGAAGGGCTCTGATAAAATCCACTCGGTTATCCCTCTTTTTTACGAACTACTTTTCAGCACTGGAAAGGGAGGTATGTCATGGCAATCGACTACAAGAAGGAAGGCCGAATCGCTATCTTCACCATCAATCGCCCCGAGGCAATGAATGCACTGAATGTTGAGACGGTACGAGAGCTTCACGAGGCAATGTTGGACTTCAGGGATGACCCTGAACTATGGGTCGGTATCATTACTGGCGCTGGGGAGCGGGCTTTTTGCGCTGGCGCCGATATAAAGGACTGGCTACCGTTTAACAAGGAGCATCGTTATGACCCTTGGTCGGCCCCGCCGTCAATAATGCGGGGAATAGAGTTGTGGAAGCCGCTTATTGCCGCTATCAATGGCCTCGCATTAGGCGGGGGGCTGGAAATGGCCCTGGCTTGCGACATACGTATTGCCGCCGAGAACGCCCGCCTGGGCACACCTGAGGTAACTCTGGGTCTGATTCCTCTCTGGGGAGGGACACAGAGACTGCCCCGAATGGTTCCTTGGTGTAAGGCGGCTGAGATACTGCTCATGGGAAAACCAGTAGACGCTCAGGAGGCATACCGCATCGGCCTGATAAATAAGGTGGTGCCTCAGGCCGAGGTTATGGCCACGGCTAAAGAATGGGCGGAGGCCATCTGTCAGGCAGGACCTCTGGCAGTTAGAGCGGCTAAAGAGGCTATGATTAGGGGTTATAACCTGACCTTAGAAGATGGCTTAAGGCTGGAGAACTCCCTTGGCGCCTACCTCTATGGCACCGAGGACTTCGCCGAAGGCACTAAGGCTTTCGTCGAGAAGAGGAAGCCGAACTATAAGGCAAAATAAACTTAAGGAGAGGAGCATATAATGGAAATTAAGAAGGTCGGGGTGGTGGGTTGCGGCTCTATGGGCGCGGGCATCACTCAGCTTTGCGCGCAGTCGGGTTTCCAGGTGGTGGTATCGGAGATAAACGACGAGTTATTGAAAAAGGGGCTGGGCTTTATCGATAAAACCTTAGCCCGCAGCGTAGAGAAGGGTAAGCTAACACAGAAGGATAAGGACGCCGTGATGGGGCGTATCAAAGGCACCACCAGCCCCAAGGACTTCGCCGATTGCGACATGATGATTGAAGCCGCCATCGAGAACCTGGAGCTGAAGAAGAAGATATTCGCCGAGCTGGATGGAATCTGCCCCAAGCAGGCTATCTTAGCCACCAACACATCCTGCCTCTCTATCATCGACATGGCCATGGTGACCAAGAGGGTGGACAGGGTGGTGGGGCTGCACTTCTTTAACCCAGCGCCGATTATGAAACTGCTGGAAATCGTCAAGACCATCGCCACCAGCGAGGAGACGATGGCTATCAGCCAGAAGTTCGGCGAGGCGCTGGGCAAGACCACCGTTGTCGCCCAGGACGCACCCGGCTTTATTGTCAACCGACTCTGGATTCCCTTCCTGCTCCACTCTATCCGCCTCTATGAGGATGGTGTCGCCAGCCGCGAGGATATCGATAACGCCATCCAGCTGGGCTTAAACTACCCGATGGGGCCGCTGACCCTCTCCGACATGGTGGGCATCGACGTGGTCAAGTTCGTTTCCGACGCCCTCTACGAGCAGCTTAAAGACCCCCGCTATATCACGCCGACGCTGGTGGACAAGATGGTGGCGGCGGGGTGGCTGGGGCGCAAGACGGGCCGGGGCTTCTATGACTACAGCAAATAATACTGCTCATATCAGTTGATATAGAATAACTTGAGCCAATTTAGAAGGAGGCCTTTTATGACCGAGGTGGTAATTGTCAGCGGGGTGAGAACGGCTATCGCCAACTACGGCGGTGCCTTGCAGAATACGCCGGTAATGAAGATGGGCAGCATCGTCATTAAAGAGGCGATGAAGAGGGCGGGGCTGCGCCCTAAGAAGGGTGCGCCGGAGGCAAGCTTTGTGCCCGGGGCGCTTAAGAGCGACGAGCTAATAGAATTGGAGAAGAAGTACTTCGACTGGGACAAGTCGTCAAAAGAGGTGCGCATAGATGAGGTCATCATGGGCAATGTGCTCCAGGCGGGGCAGGGGCAAAATACCGCCCGGCAGGCGGGGATTAACGCGGGTATTCCCAAAGAGGTGAACGCCTACACGGTGAACAAGATCTGCGCTTCGGGGATGAAGTCGGTGGCGCTGGCCGCCCAGGCGATAAGGGCGGGCGATGCCGAGGTCATCGTCGCCGGCGGTATGGAGAACATGAGCGCTGTGCCTTACTACCTGCCCAGCGCTAGGTGGGGAGCCAGGATGTTCAACGCCGAGATGATTGACGGCATGGTCTATGACGGCCTCTGGGAGATATTCTACAACTACCATATGGGTTTGACCTCGGAGAATATCGCTGAGAAGTACGGCATCAGTCGGGAGGAGCAGGACAAGCTGGCCCTGCTCAGCCACCAGAGGGCGCTGGCAGCGATAAAGGACGGCACATTCCGCCAGGAGATAGAGCCCGTCGAGGTCAGGGTTAAGAAAGAGACGAAGCAGTTCGACACCGACGAGCACCCCAGAGAGACCTCTATGGAGGCGCTGGCCAAGCTGCCCCCGGTATTTAAGAAGGACGGGGCGGTGACGGCGGGCAACGCCTCGGGGATAACCGACGGCGCCGCGGCCATGGTGGTGATGTCGGCGGATAAGGCGAAGGAGCTGGGCTTAAAGCCGATAGCCAAGGTCAGGTCTTACGCCTCGGGGGGCGTCGACCCTGCCTACATGGGGTTGGGGGCGGTGCCCGCGACCAGGAAGGCGCTTAAAT
>CAZRIU010000075.1:0-6077 GCA_964600245.1 uncultured Dehalococcoidales bacterium | reverse complement strand
AAAGTTGACAATTGTATATAAATACTTTACAATCCCCTTTAACTTCTAAAAACAGCTTGTAGGAGGCAAAACTGGTGCCGAACTTGAAGGTACAGCTTAGCTTCAATATAGGGGCTCTCCGCATGATGATGCCCTGGGCTTGGCGTGCCGCCAGTTCGGGGACCATGCCTACCTGACCACCCCAACTGAAAAAAGACAACCAAGCCCAAGAATTAGACTTCTTGGGTTTTTTGTTTTTTAGACGCCAAGCCACAGTTTGACAGCCTAAAAGGCAAAGATTAATATCTAAAGAGGTATTATTATGGCTAAAACCATTGACGAAATAAACGAAAAGATAAAACAGGGCAAAGCGGTGGTGGTTACCGCCGAGGAGATAATTGATATCGCCCGCGAGAGGGGCACCAAGAAGGCGGCTGAAGAAGTAGATGTCGTCACCACGGGCACCTTCGGCCCGATGTGTTCCTCGGGCGCCTACTTCAATATCGGCCACACCAAGCCCAAGATAAAGCTCGGCGGCGGCAGGGTCTACCTCAACGATGTCCCCGCTTATACCGGGCTGGCGGCGGTTGACCTGTTCCTCGGCGTCACCGCCGTGCCCGATGACGACCCCCGCAACAAGATATACCCCGGTGAGTTCAACTACGGCGGTGGGCACGTCATTGAGGAGCTGGTGGCGGGCAAGGATATCAAGCTGGAGGCGACCGCCTACGGCACCGACTGCTACCCCCGCAAGAAGCTGGCGACCTGGATTAACATCAAAGACCTCAATGAGGCGGTGTTATTCAATGTCAGGAACGCCTACCAGAACTACAATGTCGCCGCCAACATCTCGGACAAGACGATTTATACCTATATGGGCGTATTGCGGGCGAACCTGGGCAATATCAACTATTCCAGCGCCGGGCAGCTCTCGCCGTTACTCAACGACCCCTATTACAAGACCATCGGCATCGGCACCCGCATATTCCTGGGTGGCGGCACGGGCTTTGTCGCCTGGCAAGGCACCCAACACAACCCCGACGCGCCCCGCACGGAAAAGGGCGTACCTAAGGGCGGGGCGGGCACGCTGGCTGTTATCGGCGACCTCAAGCAGATGGACGCCCGCTGGCTGGTGGGCACCAGCATGCTCGGCTACGGCTGCACCCTGACCGTGGGCGTGGGTGTGCCCATACCCATACTCTCTGAGGAAATCTTAAGCCACACCACCGTAACCGACGCCGAGATTTTCGCCTCCGTTTTTGATTATTCCGACGCTTACCCTAACATGAAGCCGGGTACGCTGGGCGAGGTCAGCTACGCCGAGCTAAAGAGCGGACGGGTAAAGCTCAAGGGCAAGGAGGTACCAACCGCCTCCCTCTCCAGCTACCCCCGGGCGGTGGAAATCGCTAATACACTAAAGCAGTGGATAGCGGAAGGCAAATTCCTGCTCACCGAACCGGTGGCGCCGCTGCCGGGGGTGGAAGCGGGCATAAAATTCAAGCCGCTTAAAGAACGGCCTATCGAAGAATAGAATAAGGAGAAGAAAATGGCAGTTGCCAAGAGAATAGTCTTACACTTTCCCAAGCGAGTTGTTGACCGCGCCATAGTCTGTCGGCTGGCTAAGGACTACGACCTCGAATTTAATATACTCAAAGCCCTGGTCACCCCCGAGGAGGAAGGTCTGCTGGTCCTGGAGCTCAGCGGGGAACAGGGCGAATACGATAAGGGCATCAGGTACCTGACCGAGACCGGCGTCAGAATCCAGTCGCTCAGCCAGGACGTACTGCGCAACGAAGAAAGGTGCACTCACTGCGGCGCCTGCATCACCATCTGCCCCTCTGACGCCTTTGAGCTCGACCCAGTAACCAGGCAGGTGGCATTTTACAACGAAAAGTGCGTGGCTTGCGGGCTCTGTATCAAAGCCTGTCCCCCGCGGGCTATGGAGGTGCACTTCTAACCCATGTACCAGCCGAGAAGCTACCGCCACTGGGTCAAAGGTAAAGGCCTGGTCGGTTTCAACGTCGTGGTCAAGGAGACCGACCTCTATATCCGCGCGTCCAGCGACCTGAAGCGGAAAGCCCGCAGGCTGGTGGTTAAATACCGCCAGCAACTGGAAAGCTATATCGAGCGCCACTCGGCCTTTTTGAGTTCGCTGGAACCGCTCGCCGTTGGCGATGACGCCCCGCGCATCGTAACCGAGATGGCGGAGGCGGCAAAAAAGGTGGGCGTAGGCCCCATGGCGGCGGTAGCGGGGGCTATCGCCGAGTTCGTCGGCAAAGAGCTCCTCGACTCATCACCCGAGGTCATCGTGGAGAACGGCGGCGATATCTACCTCAAAAGCTCAACTGACCGTCTCATCGGGATTTATGCCGGCAAGTCGCCCTTAACAGGCAAGGTCGGGCTGGAAGTCATGGGCAAGGATACGCCCATCGGCATCTGCACCTCCTCAGGGACGGTGGGACATTCCCTGAGCTACGGCCAGGCGGATGCGGTGATTGCACTCTCCAGGTCAACCGCCCTGGCTGATGCCGCCGCCACCGCTATCGGCAATATGATTAAAAACGCCGATGATATCCCCCGTGGCATTGAGCGCGCTATTAACATTAAAGGGCTTAATGGCATTATAATTATTAAAAATGATAAAATAGGGCTGTGGGGCAAAGTGAAAATCCGCCCCTTGTCGGAACGGGAAAAAGAAAAACTAGTGACAGCCAAGTGAGCTTTATGAAAAGACCGCAGTTCAAACGCCGTTGGCAGTGGATATTGATTATCGTCGTCCCCTGCGTCCTGCTGGGGCTGATGCTGCTGGTATCGGGGGCGGGCAAGCTGCCCGGGCAGGCGGAATTCGCCGATGTCCTGCTCGGCTCTTTCTGGACGCCCACCATAGCCAACCTCATCAGCAATGTCCTGCCCTGGGTCGAGGTGGTGCTGGGGGCGATCTTAATCCTGGGCGTATTCCCCCGCCTCGCCGCCACCCTGAGCCTACCGCTACTGGCTGGCTTTATGGCCAACAACATCTGGGCAATCAGCCAGGGCCTGGAGAAATTCCCCGAATGCGGCTGCTTCGGCGTGCTGGAAGAGATATTCGGCTCCCTCACCCCGGGGCAAGCCCTGGGCATGGATATTGTGCTCATCTTGTTTGCCGTAACCGTCATAGTTTTTTATCCTGCACCCTACCTGAGCTTTCAATCATGGTTTAGAAAAAGAAAAGGAGCAAAGAGTCAATGATAAAACCTGTTGCGCGCCAGTCAAAGTGGCTGGCCACTCTAATCTTAGTCACTATAGCCGCCCTGCTTATCAGCGGCGGTTGCGCAGCTAACACGCTGCCCGTTATTGTCAGCCTGGCCCAGACCACGCCGGATGAGATAAATCCGGGAGGCACTATCCAAATTGAGTGCGTTGCTACGGACGCTGACGATGACGAATTGAGCTACACCTGGTCAGCGGATGACGGCACTTTCTCCGGGTCAGGCTATAGAATCAACTGGACGGCGCCTGTGCTAACGGGGACATATACCATCAGCGTCGAAGTAAGCGACGGCAATGGTATTGCCACCGACCAGCTTGCCATAACCGTGCTCGCCCCCAACAACCCCCCACTTATGGAGCCTCTGACTACGGATTGCCCGAGGGTAAGAAAGGCTGGGACCGCTACCATTACCTGTGAGGCTTCGGACCCGGACGGAGATGAGCTGACCTACGAATGGTCAGCGGAAAGGGGCAACATCTCCGGGGAAGGAGCTACCGTCTCCTGGGTGGGGCCCAATGAGTACGGTACCTTCTACATCACCGTCACCGTAACCGATGGCCGGGGCGGCGAAGTCAGTGGCGAAATAGATATCATAGTTTGCGCCTGTGGTAGTGCCTGCGAATAAAGGAGGACACGGCAGGGAAAAGCCGTAGTTCAAAGATAGAAGGGGGTAAAAATGGCTAAACGGCGGGTAATGCTTACCTATCACCCGGAGATAAGCTCAGAGCCGATTATCTATACCCTCGGCCAGCAGTTCAATCTGGCCACCAATATCCACCGCGCCGACGCCACCGAGAGTAAAGGCTGGATAGAGCTGGAGCTCGAAGGCTCGGAGAAGGATATTGAAGCCGGAATCGCCTGGGCTATCTCCAAGGGAGTGAGGGTCGACACGGTAACCGCAGGCGAATAGAGCGCATAGCTACTGACTAAGGTTACGCCGTTTAAGCCACTTCTGCTTCTGAGCCAGTCGTGTCGGCTCGTCAGCGGGCTGATAACCGGCTAAGAATTTGTCCTTAAACGAGAGGAAGGTGCCATCAGTGATGGCACCTCTTATTTTAGCCACCAGTTCGGCGATAAAGCTCAGGTTATGAATGGTGGCCAGGCGGTAGGCTAAAAGCTCGCCGCAACTAAAGAGGTGATGGAGATAGGCGGCGGAGAAGTTACGGCAGGTGTAGCATTTGCAATCGGCAACGATGGGCATCTCCATCTCTTTATATACCGCATTAGTTATATTAAGCCTCCCCTCCCAGCTAAAGAGGGCACCGTTGCGGGCGACACGCGTGGGCAGGGCGCTGTCGAAGATATCCACTCCACGGGCCACAGCTTCGACAATGTCCTCGGGAGAGCCAACCCCCATCAGGTAGCGCGGCTTGTTTTCGGGAAGGCAGGCTACCGTCTCTTCAACCATGGCTAAGGTAACTTCCTTGGGTTCGCCGACACTCAAGCCGCCGATAGCATATCCGGGGAAGTCTAAAGAGCTAAGGTAGTTAGCCGACTCTCGCCTGAGTTCGGCGGACATGCCCCCCTGCACGATGGCGTAGAGCGCCTGGTCAGGGCGTTTATGGGCTTTGAGGCACCTCTCCGCCCACCGATGCGTCCTTTCCGTGGCTTTTTTCACCTTCGCCGGGCTGTCGTCGTGCGCCGGGCACTCGTCCAGCACCATTATAATGTCAGCGCCCAGCCTATCCTGGTATTCAATGGCCAGCTCCGGGGTAAGATGGTGCTGGCTGCCGTCAATGTGGGAGCGAAAGGTCACGCCGTCGTTGCTAACCTTGCGCAGCGGTGACAGGCTGAAAACCTGATAGCCGCCACTGTCAGTGAGTATCGCCCTCTCCCACCCCATAAAGTTATGTAAACCGCCCGCCCGCTCGATGACATCTATGCCGGGCCTCAGGTAAAGATGATAGGTGTTGGCCAGGAGCATTTTGTAGCCCAGTTCTTTGACCTCATCGGGGGTCAGCGTCTTGACCGCGCCCTGGCTGCCTACAGGTAAGAAGACAGGCGTGGGCACCTTTCCGTGCGGCGTGGTCAACTCGCCAGCACGTGCCTGGCTCTGGGGAGAGGTTTTTTCTAAACTAAAGCTGTGCACTTACTCTATCAAACGCTCAGCGATGATATTGCGCTGTATCTCCGAGATGCCGACGTATATCTCGGTCATCTTGGCGTCGCGGTAGAGGCGTTCCAGCGGCATGGTGGTCATGGTGCCGTAGGAGCCGCCGACCTGCATGGCCATACCGGTGACCTCGACGGCAACCCTTGAGGCGAAGAGCTTGGCTAGCGACGAATCATACTTTATATCCTGCCCCTGGTCACGGGCAAAGGCAGCGCGATAGACCAGCAGCCTGGCCGCCTCGATGCGGCTGGCCATCTCAGCTAAATGCCACTGAATCGTGGGCAGCTTGGCCATCGCCTTGCCTAGCGCCTTTCTCTGCTTGGCGTAGTCTATGGATATATCCAGTGCCGCCTGGGCCACGGCAACGCCTTCAACCGCTGCCCCCAGCCGCCCCAGACTTATCGCCTCACGCAGAATATCGAAGCCCTGCCCCTCTTCGCCGAGCCGATCCTCTTTAGGCACGCGGACATCGTCGAGATAGACCACCGAGGTTCCCAATCCTTTGAGCCCCATCGTCTCACAGGGCTCGCGGACACTATAGCCTTTAGAGGAGGTATCTATGACAAAAGCGTTTAATCCCTTGCCCTCGCCTTTAGCGAAGACCAGCGTCAGCTTAGTTGCCGGCGCCAGGGCGACGAACTGTTTCTGCCCGTTGATAGTGTAGCTATCGCCGCTTTTTTGGGAGGTTGTGGTAATTGCCTGCGGGTCGGAGCCTGTTTCCGTCTCAGTGAAGGC
>CAZRIU010000074.1:0-6181 GCA_964600245.1 uncultured Dehalococcoidales bacterium | reverse complement strand
GGCGGAGAGGGTGGGATTCGAACCCACGGTAACCTTACGGCTACACACGCTCTCCAGGCGTGCCTGATAGGCCACTCCAGCACCTCTCCTTGTACCTGGCGGAGAGGGTGGGATTCGAACCCACGCTCCGGTATAACCGGAGACCGCTTTTCGAGAGCGGCACCATAAACCACTCGGACACCTCTCCGTAGCTTTACGATTATACCAAAAGTTCTCATCGGGGCAAAGTCATCATATTGACACCTTTGGGAGCACGTGCTAACTTTGGTTTGAGGTTCGACTAGGATGTTTACCGCTGTTGTGAAAAGATTGGTCTGGCTAATAGTTATCGGGCTGGTTGTCCAGCTGGGCATATCCAGCACGGCGCAGGCCCAGGAAGAGCCGACGCGGGTCAAGCAGTTGAACTTCGTTTTTATGCATGGGGCGGGGGGTAACGCCAGTTCCATGCAGCTGCTGTCAGACGTCATACTGGAGCAGATAGAGCCTTATATCCTTGCCTACGAGCAAGCTAATCCTGAAATCGACATCCAGGTTGACATTCTGAACCGGAGTTATCCCAGCGATGTGGACATGAGAACCTGGGCCAATAACCTCGCCGACAGCATCGGCCGACACTTCCCCGGCAAGCGGAACATAATCCTTATCGGGCATAGCGCCGGTGGCAAAGCGGCCCTTTATGCCGTGGCCAATAACGTGGGCGGCATAAGGGAGAGGGTGGCCATGGTGGTGACGATAAATACCCCGATTAAGCCGCTGGGAGACTATTACATTACCGGTGGTGTTTCCGTTACCGATTACTGCCGCGCCCGGTGGCTTGGGGCGGACCAGGGAATCTGTGATTCGATATCTAACTACGATAGCTCTGGGGATGGGGGTTGGGTGGCGGAAAATAAACACTGGCTGGCTTTTATCTCCAGTGAGTTCGCGCCTTCCAGCGACCAGTTTGATTTCGGCGGAGTCGATGCCTGGCCCAGAAGTATGGATGACAGCACGATACCGATTTCAGCCCAGTATTCTAATGAGGCTGACGTTGTCCACTACGGGCAGTATGGCCACAGCGATTTCAACGAATCGGAGGTGGTGGCTGGTTTCATGGCGGAACAAATACTCGACTACATCTTTGGCGGCACTATTGAGTGTTCGGTCTTTGTCCGCAGCGGCACCTTTGAGCACAAGGCTAACTGGTTGCCGGGGACGGATTACTGGGAAGATACCCTGGGTGGGGTTCTGGTGGATAGCGGGCGGTTGGAGCATTTTAACGATTCCTATTTCTGGTGGGAGGAGTGGCAGGATGTGGTCGGGGAGTGCCCGGAAGGGAGCCTGCGCAGTAACTACCAGGTCAGTGCGGTGAACCCCTTTATCTTCTTTACGGGGGTGAGCGATTCTCGCTGGTTTGTTTCCCATGACTCTGGAGATTGCCGTCTCTACATACGGAGCTGGGCTGCCCCAAGAAATCGGGTCAAGGTGGACTGGGAGGTTTATCGACAGGGGTTATTGCCCGAAGGGGTTGAGCGTGCCCACTACGAAGTCGAAATAGTCACCGGCACGCCGCTGACCAGTATCAATTACGTTTCGTGGTTGACCAACGACCCCCGTGACGTCAGGTTGCGGGTAATGTCGCAGGCGGAGAGCCCCTTCCGCTGGTTCCAGGCAGAATGGAGAGTCTACGCCAAGGAACTCAGAGAGAGGCAAATCATTGACGAGCTGCTTAGCGATTTCCCATCGTAGGTAGGACCGCTTAGACTCCCAGCTCTTTTCGGGTCTGTGCCAGGCGTTCTAGGCTTTCCCGCGATACGATACCGACTATTTTATCATTTTCGACGACTGGCATGTGGTCGACCCACTGTTCGTCCATCTGACCGAGCACGCTGGCGGCCGATTGCTGGGGGTGGGCGAGCTTAAGCTCGCTGGTGGGGGTCATGATTTTGTCCAGATGATAGCCTCGATGCTTTTTCGACACCCGTTTCACGTTTTCTACCGTCACTACGCCCTCCAGTTTGCCGCCGTCGGCGACGAGGCAGTAGCGCTGGCCGGTGGCCAGTGTATAATCGCGGATGAGCTGACTAACGGTGGCCTGGGTGCTGATGAGGGGGAACTCGCGGGTCATTACGCCCTCGGTTTTGACTGGTTGCAGGGCTTGGCGCAGGATGGCCCGACGGCGGCTCTGGCCGGCGGCGGACTGCAGGACCCAGCCTACACCCACCAGCGTCAGTCCGTTGAACCACTGCTGTTCCGTAATCAGCAGCAGAATTCCGCTGGCGATAGTGAGTAAGCCGATAGCCCAGCCGATGAGGCTGGTGATGCGGGTGGCACGGTCGTAATCTCCGCTAACTTTCCAGAGTAGCGCCCGCAGCATTATCCCCCCGTCCAGGGGGAAGCCGGGAACTAAATGAAAGAGAAAGAGCATGAAAAAAATGTACGACAACCACTGGATGACTACATAAGCCACCTCGCTGCCGGTGTTGAAGAGTATGGCATAAATCCCATAAAAGACGCCGCAGAGCAACAGGGTGGACAAGAGCCCTGACACCGCTATCAGCAATTCAAGAAGGGGGCGAGTAGCCCCTTGGCTTATCTCGGCTCCCCCGCCGAAGACGAATAGGGTGATACGTTTTACGGTAATGCCCCTGTTGATGGCGACGAGGCTGATGATAAAGGAGCGGATACTTACCGCCATGAGGAAAAGCAGGCTGGTGGCTAAGCCCAGGATTACCCTTTGCCACAGGGGAAGTGCCTCGGGAAACTGGGTCACCATAATGGCGGTTATCAGGGCGAAAGCCAGTACCCAGGTATAGTGCAGGCGTATGCTGACCCCGAAAATCCGCCCCGTTTTAGGCAAGCTTTGCATCTTCCCTCCGGACTAAATATACCTCATTAACCGGTTTATAACCACCCTTTAGCTGGGGTTTATGTTGACGCGGGTTTAGCGCTCAATCTGCACCAGCTGATAGCGCAGCTTGCCTGCTGGTGCTGTTATCTCCACGATATCGCCCTGGCTGCGTCCGATAACAGCTTTACCTATGGGGGAATTGCTGGAAATCTTGCCCTTGGTTGGGTCGACCTCGCGGGGGCTAACGATGGTGTAACGCAGCTCCTCGCCGGAGGCTTTGTCACGAAGGAGAATGCTATTCCCTACGCTTACGCTGGGGGCAGCCTGTTTTCTTTCGGCGATGACGGTTGCCGATTTCAGGATCGCTTCCAGCTCCATAATGCGCCCCTCTAGATGACCTCTTTCCTCTCTGGCGGCGTCCAGGGGCGCGTTTTCGCGGAAGTCCTTGTCCGCCGCCGCCCGCCGTATGTCTTCGATGACCTTTTCCCGTCGGCTCTTGAGCTGGGCTATCTCGGCTTTGAGTTTATCATACCCCTGTTGGGTCAGGGAGGTGGGGGGCGGCAGCTTGCGTTTTGAGGGGGAGGGTAGTGTTGATTTTGCCTTCTTGGGCTTGAGCTGAGCCGCCAGGTTGACCTTGTTCCAGCCCTGCTTACGGGCGTAGGCCAGGAAGGCTCGTACCATCTCGACGTTTTTGAGATAGCTGGTGTGTAAGGATGATAGCTGAGCGGCATAGTCAGCCACCTCGCGGGGGGTGAGTTCGGCAAAGGGGCGCTCCCAGCCGTACCAGCGCACGAATCCGTATATCGCCTGTTGGCCGGCTTCGCCTTCCTTGGCGGGAAGGGTGGCCAGAAAGCTGGTGGCGGCTTCGCCCAGGCTCGGATTTTGGCTGGTGCTATCCATCTTGTTACCTTTTTACAATCTTCAGAGCGACCTCGGCGGCCCTTTTCCCGGAGATGAGCATGCCGCCGAAGATAGCCCCCATCCTCGGGGAGCCGAACACAGCGTTGGCCGCCATGCCGGCGACCAGCAGGCCGGGATAGACCTCTTTAGTGTTCTCTATTATCTCCTTCTCCCCTTTCTCGGCCCACATCGGCTTCTCTCCGATAACCCCCCCGGTATTGGTGGCCAGTTTGGCCCCAATCTTGTTGGCTAGTATACAGCAGATTTCGCTGGCATGTCCGGTAGCGTCAATCACCACCTTTGACCTTACCGCCAGCGGGTCAACATGCAGTCCTGCCAGTGCCGTGGCGCTCCAGTTCAGCACCAGTCCGGCCACTCTATCGTTCTCCCTTATCACCACATCCTCGACGCTGACCAGGTTAAATATCTTCACCCCGGCCTTTATTGTCCGGGAGCAGATGGTGTAGATGGCCTCCAGAGAATCGGCAATATAGTAGCCTTTCTGGTACTGACGGCTCTCCACACCGAACTCGTCTAACAGCTTTTTACCTTCCTCCTGCACTACTATCCGGTTAAACATCATCCCCCCACCCGGCATGCCGCCCCCCACCCGGAGCTGCCTCTCAAAGATAACCGTTTTCGCCCCTTCTCTGGCCAGGTAGTAGGCGGCGGTCATGCCGGCCGGCCCAGCCCCGGCTATGGCCACATCCACCTCCATCGCCTCCAGAAAATCCTTCATAAAGCTTTCGGTTATCGCCTTGGATACGGTTATTTCATCGATTTCCATATTTCCTCCATTACAACGGCTATTTTTTAGCCTCAATCTAGCACTTGGTTGCCGAAATATTCAAATACTTTTCCATCAGCTCCATAGCGCAGAACTGCCCGCACATGCTGCAGGCCGCGCCGCTGGAAGCGTGCTTGCCATGAACGCGGCGGGCCAGCGCGGGGTTTAGTGAGAGGCGTGCCTGCTCCTCCCAGTCCAGCTTCTTTCGGGCGATGGCCATCTCCTTATCTCGCTCGGAAGTACCCTTGACACCTTTAGCGATATCGGCGGCGTGGGCGGCAATGCGCGAGGCGATAACGCCTTCTCTGACGTCCTCGGGATCGGGCAGGGATAGATGCTCGGCGGGGGTTACGTAGCACAGGAAGTCGGCGCCAGCGGCGGCGGCGATAGCCCCGCCGATAGCCCCGGTAATGTGGTCGTAGCCGGCGGCAATATCAGTTACCAGGGGGCCGAGGACGTAGAAGGGGGCACCTTGGCAGATAACCTTTTCCAGTTTGACGTTGGCTTCAATGTGGTTTAAGGGCAGGTGCCCGGGGCCCTCGACCATCGCCTGGACGCCCGCCTGACGGGCCCGGGTTACCAGCTCGCCGATAGCCAGCAGTTCCTCCAACTGAGCCTGGTCGGTGGCGTCAGCCAGGCAGCCAGGGCGCATGCCGTCACCCAGACTGAGGGTAACATCAAATTTCCTGGCTATATTCAGCAGGCGGTCGTAGTTTTCGTAGAGAGGGTTTTCGCAGTCGTTGTGGAGCATCCAGCCAATGTGAAAGGCTCCGCCTCTGGATACGACGTCAGCCACTCTGCCCTGCTGGCGCAGGCGGTCAATAGCAGCGCGGGTGACACCGCAGTGTACAGTCATAAAGTCAACGCCGTCGTGGGCGTGCTCTTCGATGACGGCGAAAAGCTCGTCAACGCTCATCTTAACGATGGCGCCGTGATGGGCGATGGCTTCGATGCCGGCCTGATAGACGGGCACTGTGCCTATGGGCAGGGTGCTAGTGGCAATAATAGCCCGCCGAATGGCCGATATGTCGCCGCCGGTGGACAGGTCCATAACGGTATCGGCGCCGCTTTCGGTGGCCACTCTGAGCTTTTCCAGCTCGGTATCCATATCGCCGAAGTCGGAGGAGGTGCCGATATTGGCGTTGACCTTCGTCTTAAGCCCCTGACCGATGCCGCAGGTGATGAGGCTTTCGTGCTTTATATTGGCCGGTATGACGATGGTGCCCTCAGCTACTCTCTGCCTAATCACCTCTGCCTCCAACCCCTCGTTCTTAGCTACCAGAGCCATCTGCGGGGTAATTTTGCCTTCTCTGGCCATTTCCAGTTGTGTCATAGCTACCTCCTCCAGAAAACAATAAAACCAAGGGCTTTTAAATTGTTAAACTAAACCCTTGGTCTCTGTCATTTGCTTCCCTCCGCTCGTATTACCGAGATCAGGTTCCAAGGGTTGGCGTTAAACCGCCTCTCAGCCTTTTATAGCACCCCTAGCGGAATTATTTAATTTTTCTCTATATAAAAAATATAGCATAAAGAGGGGGGAAATGCAAAGTTTTTTGCCCTGCTCCATCTTGGCGAACGTGGGTCTTTGGTCCCAACCCAGCCCGCCCTAATGAGTAAACTCCTTAACCTGTGGGTTACGCCTCCCCGCCTTTGAGGGTGTTTAA
>CAZRIU010000073.1:2250-6206 GCA_964600245.1 uncultured Dehalococcoidales bacterium | reverse complement strand
CCAGCTTAAAACCGACCACCCATTATGGTATAATAGCCAAGTGATAAATCGGCCCGTGGCTTATGTTATTTTCCCCCGAATAGTGAAACGTTAAGGAGGCAACAACATGCAGCAAGGGCAAAAGGCAATTGTCCTCTTCAATGAGGTTGGCAAAGACGACGTGAACATCGTCGGGGGCAAGGGCGCCAATCTGGGCGAAATGACCCGGGCCGGTATCCCCGTCCCCCCTGGCTTCATTGTAACCGCCAGCGTCTATTTTGACTTCCTGGAAAGGTCGTCGCTCCATGGTAAAATCGCCAGCTGGCTCAAGCCCCTCGACCCCAGCAACAGCAAACAGCTCCAGCAGGTAGCCAGCGTCGTCAAAAAGCTCATCCTCGACTCCCCCATGCCCCCCGAGCTGGCCGAAAAGATTGAAAAAGCCTATAGTGATATCGGCGGCGGGCTGGTGGCAGTACGCTCCTCGGCAACGGCGGAAGATTTGCCCGAAGCCTCCTTCGCCGGCCAGCAGCGCACCTTCCTCAACGTACACGGGGGTAAGGAAGTAGTCACTGCCGTGCAGGAATGCTGGGCGTCACTCTTTGAGCCGCGGGCTATCTTCTACCGCCACCACCAGGGCTTCGACCACTTCAAGGTGGGCATCGCCGTGCCCGTGCAAAAGATGGTGCAGTCCAAGACCTCGGGCGTCATGTTCACCCTGGAGCCCGTGACCAGCGCCAGCGACCGGATTGTTATCGAAGCCGTCTTCGGGCTGGGCGAGGCTATCGTCTCCGGCGAGATAACCCCCGACCTTTATGTCGTCTCCAAAGAAAGCCTGAAAATCCTCAAGCGGAAGACGGTTAATCAGGAGACACAGCTTATTAAAAACCCCGATGCCAAGGCTAAAGAGGCTAACATCTGGGTCTCCCTCCCCACCTCCACCCAATCCAAAGCCAAACTCAGCGAAAGCGAAATCACCAAGCTGGCTCAGCTGGGCAAACATATAGAAGACCACTATAAATTCCCCCAGGATATCGAATGGGCTAAGGAAGACAACAACATCTTTATTTTGCAGACCCGCCCCGTAACCACGATAAGGGAAAAGACCGAGGTCGAGCCCGAAATCGCCAACCCGGTTCTCCTCAGCGGCGAAAAGGCAAGCCCGGGCATAGCCTCGGGCCCCACCCGCATCGTCCCCAACGCCTCGCAGATAGACAAGGTAAAAACAGGCGACGTGCTGGTGGCGGAGATGACCACCCCCGACTTCGTCCCCGCCATGAAACGCGCCGTGGCTATCGTCACCAACCGCGGCGGCCGGACCGCCCATGCCGCCATCGTCAGCCGCGAGCTGGGCATCCCCTGCGTCGTCGGTGCCGAGAAGGCGACCAACACCCTCAAAAACGGTCAGATAATTACAGTTGATGGCTCGCACGGCAAAATCTACGACGGCAAGGTCACCCGCCGCATCAAGACCACCGCCGTGGCCGATGCCATCAGGGAGGACATCAAGACCAAGACCAAAGTTTACGTTAACCTGGCTCAGCCCGAGCTGGCCGAAAACGTGGCTAAGCGCAACGTGGACGGCGTGGGACTATTGCGCGCCGAGTTCATGGTCGCCCAGATTAACGAGCACCCCCAGTATATGATTAAGCAGAACCGGGGGCAGGAATTCGTCGACAAGCTCTACGACGGCATCAACACCTTCGCCAAGGTTTTCGACCCACGCCCCGTCGTCTACCGTACCAACGATTTCAAGACCAACGAATACCGCAAGCTTAAGGGCGGCGAGGAATACGAGGCTGAAGAAGAAAACCCCATGCTCGGCTACCGGGGTGCCTCGAGATATATCACCGATATCGAGGTCTTTAGGCTGGAGATAGAAGCCATCAAAAAGGTCAGGCAAAAATACAAGAACCTCTGGGTGATGATTCCTTTCGTCCGCACCGTCGATGAGCTGGACCGCACCAAGCAACTTCTGGAAGCCGAAGGGCTAAAACGCTCAAAAGACTTCAAGCTCTGGATGATGGTCGAGGTGCCCTCCAACATCTTCCTTATTGAAAAATTCCTGGCTGTCGGCATCGACGGCATCTCCATCGGCTCCAATGACCTCACCCAGCTCATACTGGGCATCGACCGCGACAGCGAAAAGCTGGCCAGCACCTTTGACGAACGCAACGAGGCGGTGCTCGCCGCCCTGGAGAGAGCCATTACCGTATCCAAGAAAATGGGGGTTACCTCGTCCATATGCGGGCAGGCGCCATCGGAATACCCCGAGCTTACCGAAAAGCTGGTCACCTGGGGCATCAACTCGGTTTCGGTAAGCCCGGATATGATTGGCACCACCCGCGAGATAATCGCCAAGGCCGAAGCCAAGCTTAAGGGCAAATGATTGATGAGCTAAATATTCGCCAGCTAATCGAGGAAAAGGAAGAGAGCCTTTCCCCCAATGCCGTCAAGAGCAAGGACTCTAAAGGCAGGGAGAGGGAGGAGGAGCCCTGCCCGGTGCGCACCGCCTTTCAGCACGACCGCGACCGCATCATACACAGCAAGTCATTTCGGCGGCTCAAGCACAAGACGCAGGTCTTCATCGCCCCCCTCGGCGACCACTATGTCACCCGCCTCACCCACACCCTGGAGGTGGCGCAAATCGCCCGCACCATCGCCCGCGCCCTCAACCTAAACGAAGACCTGACCGAAGCCATCGCCCTGGGGCACGACCTGGGCCACACCCCCTTCGGCCATGTCGGCGAGGACGTCCTAGACGAGCTCTACAAGCCCGGCTTCAGCCACAACGAGCAGAGCCTGCGCGTCGTCGAAAAGCTGGAAAAAGACGGCCACGGGTTAAACCTAACCTGGGAGGTGCGGGACGGCATCCTGAACCACTCCAAGGACATAGAGGATATTCAGGCCGAGGGCGACGAACCCGGCACCTTTGAGGGTGCCGTGGTCAAGATTTCCGATTTGGTGGCTTATATTAATCACGATATCGACGACGCCATAAGGGCGGGAATGATTACCGAGGGCGACCTGCCCGTGCTCGCCATCGCTAAATTGGGCAATACCCACTCATTGCGCATCAACACCATGGTCTGCGATATCATCGAGCACTCCTGGGATATCAGGGATGGCGAAAGCGAAAACCCCGCCCTGGCCATGAGCCCCGAAATCTTAGAAGCCACCAATAATCTGCGCCACTTTCTCCTTGAGCGCGTCTATAACATCCGCTCCGCCCAGGAAGAATCGGAGCGGGCGCGGGAGATAGTCCGCCGGCTCTACAAGTACTTTAACGAATATGAAGATAAAATGCCCCCCGAATACAGCTTCTACAGCGCCAAGGTGGAACGGCGGGTGGTGGACTATATCGCCGGCATGACCGACCACTACGCTATGAGAATGGCCGAGGAGATTTCCCCCAAGCCCAAACCCGAAAAGCCCAAAGCCCCGAAAGACAAACCTCCGGAAATACAATCCCCCACCATGTTCTAGAGATAGTTAATGAAGAATCCAGTGGGGCGGGGAGGCCGTCACACCCCGGAGAAGAGTCAATAGAACTTACGCTAAACAAAATGGGGAGGTTGGCTGCCCCCCAGTTGTAGTAAAATCATATTATGAGCGTTATCGACGACGTAAAACAAAAAATAGAAATCATTGATATTATCGGCCAGCACATCACCCTGGCCAAGTCAGGCCGCACCTTCCGCGGCCTCTGCCCTTTCCACAGCGAAAAACACCCCTCCTTCTACGTCTACCCCGAGCAGCAGAGCTGGCACTGCTTCGGCTGCAACACGGGCGGCGACGTCTTTTCATTTATTATGAAAAAGCAGGGCATCGACTTCGGCGAGGCGTTAAGAGAGCTCGCCCAGAAAGCCGGAGTGGTCATACCGTCACGGTTCGAGCCTAGCGCCGAAAGTGAGGAAAAGCAGAAGCTCTACCAGGTCAACCAGGCGGCGGCGCTCTACTTTCAGAGTATGCTCAACTCC
>CAZRIU010000073.1:0-2150 GCA_964600245.1 uncultured Dehalococcoidales bacterium | reverse complement strand
ATTATCGGCTTCGGGTCAAGAGTGCTCGATGACTCCCTGCCCAAATACATTAATTCACCCCAGACCCCCATCTTTGATAAAAGCGGCAGCCTCTACGCCGTCAACCTGGCTAAAGAGTCTATTAGAGAACAAGGGCTAGCGGTAATTGTCGAGGGCTACATGGACGTTATCACCGCCCACCAGAACGGCTTTAGCAACGTCGTTGCTTCAATGGGCACTTCAGTCACCGAGAGACAGGTCAACACCCTGAAAAGGATAACCAAAAACATCACCCTGGCTCTCGATGCCGACGTGGCGGGAGAAGAAGCCATGCTTAGAGGGGTTGAATTCGAAAACGCCCTCGGCGCCGAGGTCAAGGTCGTCATCCTACCCCGCGGCAAAGACCCCGACGACGTTATCAAGGAAGACCCCGCCGCCTGGCCAAAACTGCTGGCTCAGGCGCTGCCCGTGGTCGATTTTACCTTTAATATGGTCGCCTCCGGGCTTGATTTGACGACGGCCAAAGACAAATCCCTGGCTGTGGAAAAGCTCCTGCCCATTATTGCCGAGATAAAAGACCCCATCCGCCAGGCACACTACCTGCAAAAGCTGTCCCAGCTGGTTCAGGTCAGCGAGCGCAGTATAGAAGCGGCTTTAAGTCGGCTCAAAATCAGACCGAAAAGGGTGCCGGTAGAGCCGAAGCCGGAAGCAGCCTATCTGCAACCGCTGCTCTCCAACCCCGTCGAAGAATACTGCCTGGCGCTGCTCCTGCAGCACCCCGAGCTTAAGGTTAAGGACGAGGAACTGCTGCCCGAATACTTCGAAAGCAGCCAGAACCGCGAAATCTTTATTGCTCGGCAGCATAGTGCTAAAATAGAAGAGTTGAGGGATAGGCTCGACCCGGCTACCCACGAACAGCTCGACGCCCTGCTGGGCAGAAGCCTGTCGCCCAACCGAATAGCGCAAAAATATGTTGAGTGCGCCCTGCGGCTCCGGGAAAGGCACCTACGCGGCCTGGCGGCGAAAATAGAAGCCGTGCTGGCGCTGGAAGCCGAGTCGGGGGGCAAAGCCGCCGACCTGGCCAAACTCAAGGAACAAGGGGTGGAGGTCAACAGCCAGCTGGGTGAGGTCTTCGCCCAGAAAAGACAGTGGCGGCTGGAGCAAAGGGGGTGAGGTAATGAAACGTGAAAGCGAAGAGAATCGTCGCTTCCGTCCGCGGGACGACGACTCTGAAGACGAAGACGGTGACAAAGGCGACTCCGCCGAGTCAACAACGCTGTGGCGCGAGGCAAGGCATCTCGAAGTCGAGAAACCGGATTCGGGCCCGGAAGTAGAGCAGGAAACGCCCCTGGGGCAGCCCGAGGAGCAGGAGGTAGTTGACGACCCCGTCCGCATGTACCTGCACGAAATCGGGCGGGTGCACCTGCTCACCGCCGACGAGGAAAAATACCTGGCGCGGAAGATGGAGGAGGGCAGGCGCATCAAGGAGATTAAACATGGCTACCTAATCAAAAACGGTAGAGACCCCTCGGCCACCGAAACGATCATCGCCATACTGGAGGAGCTCTCCCAGGCCGCCCCCACCATCCGCCTCATCCAGGAACAGCTCCGGGTAGAACCCACCCCCGGCTTTCTGGAGACCATCGCCAACCCCACGCTGCGGGAAAACATCGACAGCGAGATAAAACCGCAGCTCATCCTGGCCATCAGCCACCAGACCGAAAAGTCGATCTCCGAAACCGAGCTCTTCCTGGCTAAACTCTCGCTCAACATCACCCTGCTGCCCCAGGAGATTCTGGAGGCTATCGGCGCCAAGGTCACGCTGGCGGGAATAGCCGTGCTGGTGACCAAGCCCAGCTGCATTAAAGCCATCCGGGAATACGAACAGCGGCTCCAGGCTTATCTGGATAATATCGAGCGCGAGGCGGAACAAGCGGCCAACCACCTCACCGAAGCCAACCTGCGCCTCGTCGTCAGCGTGGCTAAGAAGCACATCGGGCGGGGCATGTCGCTGCTCGACCTCATTCAGGAAGGCAACATCGGGCTGCTGCGGGCGGTGGAAAAGTTCGACTACCGCAAGGGCTATAAATTCAGCACCTACGCCACCTGGTGGATTCGCCAGGCGATTACCCGCGCCATCGCCGACCAGGCGCGCACCATCCGCATACCGG
>CAZRIU010000072.1:0-6238 GCA_964600245.1 uncultured Dehalococcoidales bacterium | reverse complement strand
TTCCAGCAGCGGTAGGGACCTTCGTAGTCCGGCTCGAGCAGGGACTGGCTACCCGTGGTACCACATTTGGGGCATTCTATCTTTATCATCATAACGACACCTCGGACGGCTGTTTGGTGCCCCCAAGCGAATTCGAATCGCTGTCTGCGGCTTGAAAGGCCGCTGTCCTAGGCCTCTAGACGATGGGGGCACGTCCCTAAAGTATAGCAGAGACGAGCTCGTGTCAACAATATGGGGAAGTGTTGACAGGGGTTAGCCTTCGGAGCTGGTTAATGTGCTACAATACTTTTAATGGGCAAAGAAAACTGGTTTAAGCGGAATCTTGTCCCCATACTGACCCTGCTCTTTGTTATCGGCATCAGCGTCGGCATCTTTTTCTTTTACCGCAGCTCCCCGGAGATGCTCGAGACCCTGGAGGGCTACGGCTACCTGGGGGCTTTCCTCATCAGCCTTACCTTTAACGCCACCGTTATCCTGCCCGCGGGCAATATCCTGGTGATGGCCACTCTGGGCGCTATCCTGCCCTCGGCTTTGTTGGTGGGGCTGGCGGGTGGGGTGGGGGCGGCTATCGGTGAGATAACCGGCTATATGGCTGGCTACAGCGGGCGGGGGGTGGTATCGAGGCTTAAATTATACAACCGGATGGTGGAGTGGCTGAAGAGGTGGGGGATGCTGGCTATCTTCTGCCTCTCCGTGATACCCTTCTTCTTCGACCTGGCCGGGATTGCCGCCGGTGTCCTGCGCTATCCGTTGTGGAAGTTCCTTATTGCCTGCTGGGTGGGGCGGACGTTGCTCTACATCGCCATGGCTTATGCCGGCGCCTGGGGGTGGGATATAGTGCTGGGCTGGTTAGGTTAGCGCCGCCTAATTTTGAGCAGCAGCAGCGAGCCGACAATAAAATAGATAAAACAGGCCAGGAACATAAACGAGTAGCCTAGGTTGGGGCTGAGGCTGTTGCCGAAATCGATGAGCGGCCCGATGAGGCGCGCTAGCGCTGCCCCACCGGCGGTGGCTAGGTTGGTCAGCCCTAGGAATCGCGCCTCCTCGCCCTTGGGCGCTAAATCGGTAGCCAGAGCCCAGTTGCTGCTCATAAAGGCGCCGAAGGCGATGCCTACTAGTCCGCCGCTGAGCATTATATAGGTGAGGTTTTGCCCGCTGAGGAAGATGAAGGCAATGCTCACCGCACCGAGCAAACCCGCCGTGAGAGCAATGGGGCGGCGACCTACCCGGTCCGAGAGCCGCCCCGCGGGGTAGGCGACGATGAGCATGCCGGCTATAGCCACTATGGAGAAGCGGGCGGTGGCGGTGGCGGGGTCGGGAACGCCGACGACATCCATCAGGAAATAAAGGGCGAAGGTCTGGAGGGTGGTGAAGGCCATCATAATAAAGAGGCGGGAGAGGATGAACCAGATAAAATCGCGGTGCGCGCTGACTTTAATCTTGAAACTCTTATAAATGGTGGCGAAGAGGGGGAGCTGGGCTCCCTTTCCGGGGCGTTCCTTGACGGTGAGGATGGTGGCGACCATCGCCGCCAGAAGGACAACTCCCAGCATGGCCAGGGCCAGCCAGAGCCAGCCGCCATCCTCGCCCGCGGAGTAGCGGTCCATAAAGATGGCTACGGGGTATATCAGGGCAACCCCACCCCCTATCTCCAGGAAACTCTTCACCCCTGAAGCCAGCCCCCGCTTGCCTTGGGGCACCAGGTCGGGGATAAAAGCTAGATAGGGACCTTGGGTGGTGTTGGAGGCAACCTGGAGAAGGCAGTAGATAACAAAGATGGCTAGGAAGCTGCCGACCCAGCCGATTCCCAACAGGAAGAGCATGGCCACCAGCGTGCCCATTAGGATGAAGGGGCGGCGTCGTCCCCAGCCAAAGCCGGAGCGGTCGCTGATGGCGCCAGCGATGGGCTGGACGATTATAGCCAACATTAAGCCGGCGAAGGTGAGCAGCCCCAGGTAGGTGCTCTTTTCCGATGCCGCCACGAAGTCCAAAAGCCTTGTCGGCAGGATAATAGTATGAAGGCTGCCCCAGAGGGCAGCCAGGGCAAAACCGAAGATTGTAATCTTTAGATAATCGGTACGGCGGAAGGTACTGTTATTAGTCGCCATCTTTCTGGTTAAGCATAGCAGAGCCAGACTAAAGAGGCAATGCTTTTGTCCTCATCGTGTTGCTATGGTATAATCCTGACGACCATTTACCAAATAAGGAGGCGACATGCCAGCTATTTTTTGGGTTGTGCCCGCGGCGGGAATTATAACCGTAATCTTCGCTATATTTTTGGCCCGAAATGTGCTCAAGCGTTCCATGGGCACGCCCAAGATGAAAGAGATCGGGGACATTATCTTTCAGGCTGCCTGGGCTTTCTTGAAGCGCCAGTACAGCACCATCGCCATCTATTCGGTGGCGATTGCCGTTATTATCGGGGTCCTGGTGGCGGTGCTGGGGGGGACCGAGGTGGAGGGTTTGAGCGCCTTTGATATCGGCTGGCGCACCGGCGTCGCCTTTCTGGTGGGTGCCATCTGCTCCGGGGTGGCTGGTTTCATCGGCATGTACATCGCTGTTAAATCCAACGCCCGCTGTGCCGCCGCCGCCCAGAAGAGCCTTACCGAGGCGGTCAACGTCGCCCTGCGCGGCGGGGCTGTTTCCGGCTTTCTTATCACCGCGCTGAGCCTTATCGGCGTCACCATTATCTTCTTCGCCTACGGCGGCGCCAGCAATCCTGAAATCGCGCCGCACCTTATCGTCGGTTTCGGCTTCGGCGCCAGCTTCGTTGCCCTCTTTGCCCAGCTCGGCGGCGGTATCTATACCAAGGCCGCTGACGTCGGCGCCGACCTGGTGGGTAAGGTCGAGAGCGGCATCCCCGAGGATGACCCGCGCAACCCGGCGGTTATCGCCGACCTGGTGGGCGATAACGTCGGCGACTGCGCCGGGCGCGGCGCCGACCTCTTCGAGTCCACGGCGGCGGAGAACATCGGCGCCATGATACTGGGCATCGCCGCCTATATCGCTACCGAGAATATCGCCTGGATTCTCTTTCCCTTGTGCGTGCGCGGCTTCGGCATGCTGGCCAGCATGATAGGTATTTTCTTCGTGCGAGCTAAAGAGAAAGAGAACGCCATGAACGCGCTCAACCGAGGCTATTTCGTGGCCATCGGCCTTTCCATAATCGGGCTGGGGGTAAGCGTTTACTTTATGCTGGGTAACTGGTGGCTCTTCGGCGCTGGCATTATCGGCATCGCCGCCAGCGTGATTATCGTCTTTGTCACCCAGTATTACACCGAGTCGCGTTTCAGTCCGGTGCGCAATATCGCCGAGGCTTCCAAGACGGGGCCTGCCACCAACATTATCATGGGCACGGCGGTGGGCTTCGAGACGACGCTGGCTACGGCGCTCGTCATCGGCATCTCGCTGCTGCTCGCCTTCTGGATGGGGGATATGAGCGGCGTCCACGGCGCGGGCGCTTTCGGTACGGCCGTGGCCACCATGGGCATGCTCATGACCTGCCCCTACGTATTATCCATGGATACCTTCGGCCCCATCACCGATAACGCCAACGGCATCAACGAGATGGCGGGGGCGGGGCCGGCGGTGCGTAAAGTAACCGACCGCCTCGATGCCGTGGGCAACACCACCAAAGCCCTGACTAAGGGCTACGCCATGGTCTCGGCGGGGCTGGCTGCCTTCCTGCTCTTCCAGGCCTACCTGGACCGGGTCTCTTTTATCCAGTTCGGCGAGGTGGGGCAGTACAGCATCGTCAACATCGCCCGCATCGAGGTCTTCGTTGGCGCCCTGCTGGCGGTAATGATCGTCTTTCTCTTCAGCTCTTGGGCCATCAAGGCGGTGGGCCGGACGGCATCAAAGATTATCGAGGAAGTGCGCCGCCAGTTCCGCGCCGACCCCGGCATCCTTAAGGGGACATCCAAGCCCGATTACGCCCGCGCCGTGGACATCACCACCCGCGCTGGCCTGCGCGAAATGATTGCCCCCGGTCTACTACCCGTGCTGGGGCCGATTATCATCGGCGTTATCTTCCGCTTTATCCCCGGCTATGACGCCGCTATGGTGGTTGGCGCCCTGCTCATGGTGGGCACTATCGGCGGTATTATGATGGCCTCCTATATGAACAACGGCGGCGGCGCCTGGGATAACGCCAAGAAGATGATTGAGGACGGGCAGCTCAAGGACGACAAGGGCCAGGTAATCGGCAAGGGCTCGCCCACCCATGCTGCGGCCGTGGTCGGCGATACCGTGGGCGACCCGCTTAAAGACACGGCGGGGCCCTCGCTGCACGTGCTGGTCAAGCTGCTGGCGACCATTACTTTGGTGATGTGCCCGCTGTTTATCGTCGCCTAACCGCTAAAATAAATCCCCCTCTTCTCAATACGGGAGGAGGGGGATTTTTGTTTTTGTATGGTAGGGTTGGGGGTGGGGTGGTGGTATCAGGGGTAGATGGCTAGAGCCTCCAGCCCCGTCGTCTCGGGCAGTCCCAGCATGATGTTCATGTTCTGTATGGCCGCCCCCGCCGCCCCTTTGACCAGGTTATCAATAACGCTTATGACCACCAATCGGTTTGCCCGCGGGTCGATGACGGGGTAGACCAGGCAGTTGTTGTTTCCCCAGGTGTGCTTGGTGTGGGGCGGGGCGTCGGTCACCCTGACGAAGGGCTCGTCTTTATAAAAGTCCTTATAGAGTTTTATAAGCTCCTTCTCTCCTATCTTTTTAGCCAGCGGGGCGTAACAGGTGCTTAAAATCCCCCGCGTCATGGGCACCAGGTGGGGGACAAAGGTTATGGAGAATGGTTGTGGGTTAACCAGCGTCAGCTCCTGGGCGATTTCGGGCAGATGCCGGTGTCCCTCTAATGCATAGGCGCTACTGTCCTCGTTGACCTCCGAATAATGAGTGTCCAGACTCAAACTGCGCCCGGAGCCGGAGACGCCCGATTTACTGTCGATGATAATATCCGCCCCGATCAGCTTTGCCTTGACCGCCGGCGCCAGCGCCAGTATGGCGCTGGTGGGGTAACAGCCAGGGTTAGCCACCAGCTTGGTCTTAGCGATTTCAGCACGGTGCAGCTCGGGCAGCCCGTAGACGGCTTCTTTAAGCAATTGGGGGGCGGGGTGGCTAAAGCCGTACCAGCGCTGGTACAACGAAGGGTCTTTCAATCTGAAATCGGCGCTGATATCGACCACCTTAATTCCCTTATTTATCAGGGGGATGACCTCTTGGGCGCTGTCCTTGTGGGGCATGGCCGAGAAAGCCAGTTCGACATTGCCCAGCTCGGCTTCAATAGTCAAATCGATATCAGCTAGGTGGGGGAAGACCTCTCCCAGCTTTTGCCCCGCCGTGCTCCGGCCCGTAACCGAAGCCAGCTCTACCTTTGGGTGCTGATAGAGTAGCCGGGCCAGCTCGACGCCGGTGTATCCGGTGACGTTAATAATGCCGACTTTCATTTTTTGCCTCTTTTCTTCCCTTCCAGGATTTTTTCCAGAGCCGCCAGGCGCTGCTTGGTGCCGATGACGATGAGCCTGTCCCCTTCCTTAATAATCTCTTCATCGGGTGGATTGGCGATGAGCGTGCCGTCTTCCCTTCTCAGAGCCAGGGAGGTGATGCTGACCCTGCTTTTAGCCTGCCCCATGGTCTGGCCGACCAGTGGAGAACTGCTAGCGACATCCACCGTTTCCAGTTGCAGTTCGCGGCCGTGGCCGTAGATTACGGTATCGATGAAATCGACCACCGCCGGGCGCAGCGCCAGCATAGCCATGCGGCGGCCGCCGATGACGTGGGGGGATATGACCCGGTCAGCGCCCGCCCGCCGCAACTTGCTCTCGGAGGCGGGGCTGGAGCTGCGAGACTCAATGAAAAGGTCGGGGCGAGTCTCGCGGGCGGATAGGGTGATGAAGGTGTTATCGGTATCGCTGCCCACCGCCGACACCAGCCCGTAAGCCCGCTCGATACCGGCTTCCTTGAGGACTTCGTCGCTGGTGGCGTCGCCTAATATAGCCAGATAGCCGTCTTTCTCCGCCTTAGCCACGTGCTCCTCATCCTTGCTGATGATGACGAAGGGGGTTCCTTCTTCGCTGAAGGTCAGCGCTATCGCCTTCCCCACTCTCCCGTAGCCGCAGAGGATAAAATGGTTCTTTAGCCTGGCAATCTTGGTCTTCATTCGTCGCCTCCCCACGGTGATGCCGAATTGTCCCTCCAGTATGTAGCCCATGATAGTGGTCAGGACATAGAGGGC
>CAZRIU010000071.1:0-6257 GCA_964600245.1 uncultured Dehalococcoidales bacterium | reverse complement strand
AAGAAGAGAGTTTAAGAGGGGGCCAAAAAGCCCCCTCTTTTTTTATATCGAGTCAGCTAATCAATAGAATTCGCCGCCGCCACCCCTCCGCCCAATCCACAGGCCGAAGAAGAAGAAGAGGGCCGCAACCACCACCATGGTGACCCAAACCACCCAGCCCGTGAACTCGAAGGACCAGCCGACGGTGAAAGTGCCGACTTCAGACCACTCACTTTCGTTGGAGGCGGCATCCACCGCCCTCACCTTCCAGTGGTAGGGCTCGTCCTCACCGGTCGATTCCAGCTTATCCTCAGGCAGGATAGTGTAGGTCGATTCCTCCAGCCCGGTCTCGTTGATGATGAGAGAGACCACGCTGAAGCTATCACTGGTGGCTACCTGGAGGTCGTAGGTCACGGGATTGCTGGCCGGGGAAGCGTCCTGAACCGTTGACCAGTCGAAGACCGCTTCCGAATCCGCCTTCTCCCCCTCAGCCGGCGAGACTAGCTCGGGGGCGGGGGGAGCATTCTCTTCCATGAAGAAGTCGAAGGTCCTGGTGATAGTGCCATCGGTAACGGTTATGGTGTGCTCCCCACCAACGCTGGGAGGAATGGTGAAGGTGGCGGTGAAATTGCCGCTGGGATCAGCGGTGACGGTGGTTAAGGTGACCGGGTCGGTGGCATAGGTTACGGTAATGGTGGCATTAGGCGTAAAGCCGACGCCGGTTATGGTCAGCGACATGCCGACGTTACCGGGGGCGGTGGAGGTCGTCGTCTGGCTGATGGTGGCGGAGGTGGTGGACTCGAAGTTAGCCAACGCCGTGTTGGCGGAGGTATCGGTTGCCGCCACCACATAGGTCCCCGCCTCACCGACGGGCACGGTAAAGGTGGCGGTGAAATAGCCTGCGGAGTTGGTGGTCACCGTCGAGGGGTTGGTGGTAACGGCAACATTATTATACTTGATGGTTATGGTCTGGCTGGCACCGAAGCCGCTGCCGGTAACGGTGAGCGTGATGCCCGAGGGCCCGCTGGTCGGGTCGATGGTTATACTGGCGGAGACGGTGAAGGTGGCCGTGGCGTAATTACCGCCGGTATCCTGGGCCCTTACGGTATGGCTACCCCGGGAAGCCGCGGGGACGGTAAAGGTCTTGCTGGTTAGAGTGCCGTAGGTATCGGAGGTAGTCGTGGTCTGACTGACGCCGTCAAAGGAGATGGTGATGGTTGAGCTGGCGTCAAAGCCATCGCCGGTGAGGGTAACGGTGACGCCGACAGCCCCCGAGGTGGGGTTGATGGCTATGTCGGGGTCGATTTCCAAGCTGACGGTGTCATAATAAGTAGTGGGGTTAAGGGCCTCCTCAGCCCTTATGGTGTGGGAGCCTTCAACACTAGCGGGCACGGTAAAGGTAAAACCGGTGAAGACGCCGTAGCTATTGGTAGTTGCGGTGCCCTTACTGACACCATCAAATTTGATGGTTACGCTGACGCTGGCAGCGAAGCCCGAGCCGCCGACCGTAATCGTATCACCGACATTGGCCGGAGAAGGGGTGGCGGTAACATCCGGCGTTATTGTAAAAACTTCCGTATTACTGGTATCTGAAGTTGTTGTCACCGTAACATTATGTGCTCCTCTGGGATGTGATGGAACGGCGAAGGTAGCGGTAAAGTTACCAGTAGAACCAGTGTTACCCGTAGTAACACTAGTTGTTCCAAAGGTAACGGTGTAGGTTTGCAGCGCAGTAAAGCCTGTACAAGTAAGCGTTACCGCCGTCCCCGGGGGGCCGGTTTTAGCCGTGGGGGTAGTTATGGTTATGCTGCCCACTGCCCCCATAGCCGGCGTGAGCGGTATAGCCAGCATGAGCAAGGCCAGGATGACCGCCGCCGCCAGAATCCTGAAAAACCTGTTGTGTTTCATCTATCACCTCCGTTACGTTGCCGAACGCGGTAGTTGTCTTAATTACATTATAGGCAGATAGCCGAAAAAGTAAAGGGTTTAAGGGGTTAATATTAAAAAAATTCCCCTCCCCGATTGGGGGGGAGGGGGAATAATCAGCTAAAGTGCTACGCCCTTTTTAGCCGTCTCTTAGGCCGCTTTTTAGCCCGCCAGTTGTCGAACCAGACAATGACCCCGGGCATGACGGCAATCGTTATCACCAGACAGAGGAAGACGCTGACCACGGTGGCGATGCCGAAGTCGCGAATCATGACGAAGTTGGAGGCGATGAGGACGCCGAAGCCGCCCAGCGTGGTCACGGCGGTGATGACGATGGCCCGCCCGATCTTGGATATGGCCTTAACCATAGCCTCCCGGGGCGAATGCCCCTGCTGCTTCTCTTCTTCGTAGCGTCCCATGAGCAGCACCATGAACTCGGTGCAGATGCCGATGATAATGACGCCCATAACGGCGGTGAGGGGGTTGAGGGGGATACCGATGAGGTACATATCCAGCGAAGACCAGGCGATGACGGCGCCGACGGGTATGATGGTGAATAACGCCAGTCTCAGGCGGCGGTAGACCAGCAGGAGGACGATAAAGACGGCGCCGAGGCAGATGAGGTTCATGGTGAACCTCTTGCCGACCACGGCGTCGATGGTGCTGGCGCCGAGAGCCAGGCTGCCCACGGGCGAAATCTCCACGCCGGAGGGCGGCTCGGCTTCCGCCTTCATATCCTGCAGCAGGTCGTGGACTGCCTCCAGGGATATGTGCTCGATAATGAACGAGGCGCTGGCCGTGGTGCGGTCGGCGGAGAGGAGCTGGTCGAGGTAGAGGGGCGGGGTGGCGGCCAGTATGGCTTCAACCTGTTCCTGGTCGGGGATTATCCCGCCCGCCGCTTCACTGACCAGCGTCGCCGGGCTGTTGGCCGCAATTAGCTCGGGGTGAATGGCTAAAGCCTCGTCTTCGTAGCCTTTGAGCCAGCTAAGCACCTCGGGGCTGGTGACGTCATCGGCTTCTATCAGGAGGCGGATGTCGCCGCCGCTGCCAACTATCTGGCGCAGTTCCCTTACCTCTCTGAGCTCGGTTATGTTCTGGGGCATAAGCTCTTCATAGTCGGTGTTCTTGGGCAGCCAGTGGTCGACCACGCCGCCGGCGACGGCAAAAACAACGGCCACAATAAAAATCCACAGCGTCTGATTAATGGCCAGCCTGCCCACGCGCAACAGGGCACGTTCAATGCGGCCGCTCGCTTCCGTCGATTCCTTCCTCAGCTTGGCGATGGGCGCCCGCTTATCGCTCCGGTAGAGAATACTGTGCAGCAGGAAGATAGCCACCAGGTAGCTGAACACGATACCAACGGTGAGCGCCACGCCGAAATCGCGTATCATGGGCACCTCGGATATGTAGAGGGTGATAAAGCCGATTACGGTCGCCAGCAGGGCAATGCCCACCGAGGGGAACATATGCGACATAGAGCTGACGATTGACTCCCCTACCGTCCTTTTGCGGAGAAGCTCTTCCTGATAGCGGTTGTGGAACTGGATGGAATAGTCTACGCCCAGGCCGATGAGTATGGGCAGCACGGCCATGGTCGCCATGGTGAGGGGAATCGAGATGTAGCCCATGATGCCGAACATCCAGAGGGCGCCGACGCCGACCATGAAGAGGGAGAGCAGCCGCCAGCGCACGCGAAAGAGGACCGTAAGGATCAGAACCATGACCGCTAAAGCCAGAGCCAGCAATACCTTCATGTTATTGCCCATGCTGCTGCTGATGGCATCAACCATCTTGGTGGCGGCGATTACCGTAGTCTCCACCCGGCAAAGGGGGTAGACGATAAAGAAGTCCTCGATATCCCTGGCCGCCCGCAGGGCTTCACTATCTTCCAGGTTGCCCTGAGGCGCAACCAGCACCAGGGCATGGTTTTCATCAGGGATGAGGGACTGCATTGCCGGGCTGACCGCGCCTTCGTCGTCATAGAGAACGGCGGCGATAAAGAGGGGGTTATCCAGCGCGGGTTCGCCGATAAGCTGAATCTGCGCCTGAGTTACTTCCTCCATGGCGGCCCGGAGCACGGTCAGGGGGCCGATAATGGAGCGGTAGCGCTCGTCGGCGGAAAACTGCTGTTCGAACTCGGAGAGGACAGCCAGGTTATCGGTCGAGAAGATATCGTCGAGGCTGCCTTCGAGCAGAATGATGATGGGTTCGCCGCCGAAATGTTCTTCATAGCGCGCGTTGTCCCGGGCCAGTTCCGAGCTGGGGGAAACCAGGGCATCGAAGCCGGTATCGGGGGCGAGCATGGTAGCCCCGGGGATGGCGGCGCCGCTGACCACTAAAACGGCCAGTAGCAGCCACCAGGAGCGGCGTAAGACAAAGCGCGCCAGCGCTTCGCTTATCCTTTTCATCGGGCGCTACCTCCTCTCGCCTCTGGCTCAATGGAGATATTGTTAAGCGGAAATCTTTTCCTGTCAAGTACCATAAAACGAGTCTAAGTCCCTATTTTAGTGGAAAATTACCCCCCTCCTTGTTGGGGAGGGGGGTTTGAAAAATCGAGGATTTTTCGGGTGCTAGCGGCAGGGTCACCAATAATCTTCTTCTCTACTCGGTCTCCGGCCAAACCACAGGCCGAGGAAGAAGATAAGAATGACCCCGATAGCGATCAGGGTATATATCAGCCAGCCCGGCATACTGAAGCCACCGCTGACGGTGAATCGGACGCCGCTGCTCCAATCACTCTGGTTGGAGGCGGCATCTTTGGCTCTCACCCGCCAGTAGTAAGGAGCTTCTTCGCCGGTGGACTCCAGCTTCTCCTCATCGGTGAGGGTGTAGGTCGATGCGGTCAGCCCGATTTTATTAACCAGGATAGAATCGGTGGTGAACTGGCTGTTGGTGGCCACCTGGAGCTCATAGGTCATCGGCAGGCTGGCATCGCTAACATCAGTCCAGTCGAACTCGGCATCTTTATCCGCCTCGCCGTCCATTTCGGGCAGCAACAGTGTCGGCGCCTCGGGGGGTGTCGACTCCACAAAGAAGCTGACTTCCTTGGTGCTGATGTCGTCACTGACGCTTATAATGTGTTCACCAGCGGGGCTGGGGGGGACGGCGAACGAATATTCGAAAGAGCCGTCGGCAAGAGTGGTGGTGGTATAGGTCACCGGGTCGGAAGCGTAGGTGATGGTTAGCTCGTGGCTGGGCTGAAAGCCGTCGCCAATAAGCTCGACCGTGTCGCCGATATTACCGGGGGCCTCCGCCGAGGTTACCGGGCTGATAACGAGACCGGGGCCGACCTCAAGCTGAGCCTGAGCGACATTAAAGACATTATCCTCTACCTCAACAAGGTATGTGCCTGGTTCTATCTCAGGCACTTCAAAGCTGGACTCAAAGCTACCATTGTCGTTAGTATCATAATCGCCGGTTATATAAACTATTTCGCCATGAAAGTAGACGAAAATATCACTATCCTCGCCAAAGCCGGTGCCCGTAATCGTTATCTCATCATTCGCTGAGGCTGTGGCGGGACTGAGGGCTATATGAGACTCCACCGTGAAGCCGAACTGGCCGCTATGCCCCGCGTCATCCTCAACTGTCAGGGTGTGTTCGCCAGCGGTGCTCTCCGGGATTTCAACTCGCGAGGTAAAACTGCCGTTGGGCTTAAACCTTCTATCACCACCGCCGACGATGATATCAATTCTACCGCCATCATACAACACCACAATTTCGTCATTGTCTTCAAAACCAACGCCGCTAAGCTCAACCTCAGTGCCCACCGGACCTGAATTCGGGGTAGCGTCGGTGATGCCGATTACAGTGAATTCGACATAGGCCACTATTAATTCCTCACCGCCGTAGGTCACATAGAAATAGTAGGTACCGCCATGAACTTCAGCGGTGTCCCTACTATCGTCAAGCATAGTGGGGATATCGACAACCTTAGAAAAAGTACCTTCCTCGTCGGTATAGACGAATTGTTTGAGCAGCTTGTAGACGTTGTCATAATAATTAATCTCATCGCCGACGTCCAGGACCTCATGGGAAAAATAGATATCAACATTATAGAAGTAGCTCCCGCTGCTAGGTAAGAAATCGGTGCCGGTAATGGCAACCGGGTCACCGGGCTCACCTTTGTCGACATCAAGGGTAACCACCTCAGCCGCCGAGACTGGTATGGCGGGTATAGCCACCATCAGCAGGGAAAGAATAACGGCCACAGCCAGAATACTAAAAATCCTCTTGTGCTTCACCTTAAACCTCCATTGTCTTACGCCTGAATTAGCTTGTAACTTGTCTAAATAATAAGCCAGAGGCAGAGTCCATGTCAATTATTACTTTCGTAACGACAAAAAAGCGTT
>CAZRIU010000070.1:1396-6459 GCA_964600245.1 uncultured Dehalococcoidales bacterium | reverse complement strand
GGGTGGGTGCAGCAGGCGTATATCTCCTTGACGCCGCGCTTTTCCAGCGCCTCAATCACGCTTATCAGGGAGCCGCCGGTGTCTATCTCATCGTCCACGGTGAGCGCTACCTTGCCCTCAACCTCACCGATTACGTTCATCGTTTCCGACTTGTCGATATTGCCCACCCGCCTCTTTTCCATAATGGCCAGGGAAGCATCAAGTTCGGCGGCCAGGTCCCGCGCCCGCTTGGTGATGCCAATGTCGGTGGCGACCACCACCAGCTCCTTGAGCCTCTTTTCCCTGAAGTAGTTGACGAATAATTTAAGGGCGGTCAGCTCGTCGACGGGTATGTTGAAGAAGCCCTGAATCTGGGCGGCGTGCAGGTCAACCGTGAGCAGGCGGTTGGCTCCAGCCACGGTAAGCAGGTCAGCCACCAATCTGGCCGTTATCGGCACGCGGGGCTGGTCTTTCTTGTCGGTGCGCCCGTAGCCGTAATAGGGGACGACGGCGGTGATGCGTCCCGCCGACGCTCTTTTCAGGGCGTCGAGCATGATGAGTAGCTCGACCAGGTTGTTGTTGACCGGCGAGCAGATGGGCTGAATAACGAAGGTGTCCCGCTGGCGGACGTTTTCCAGGATGCGGACGAAGATGTTTTCGTTGCTGAAGGTTAAGACCTCACATTCTCCCGGAGCTATCTTGAGATAGTCCGCCACCTCTTTGGCCAGGGCGGGGTGGGCATTGCCGGTGAATACCTTTAGCTCATCCATCAATCCTTGCCCCCTTAAATACGGCTTTAATTAATTATAGCACGATATCAGTCGTCGATGCCGGGCACGGGGAAGCGTGCGCACATCCCGGCGACTTCCTGCGCCGCCTTTTTCTGGACGCCGGTATCGTCGATGTAGCTGATTACCTGGATAACCAGCGCGGCGATCTTTTCCATTTCATCTTTACCGAAGCCGCGCGTGGTCACGGCGGGGGTGCCTAAGCGTATGCCACTGGTGATGAGGGGAGGGGCGGGGTCGAAGGGGACGGTGTTGCGGTTGACCACGATGCCGACCCTGCCTAGGGCTTCCTCGGCCTGCTTGCCGGTGATGCCGGTTTCGGTCAGGTCGACGAGCACCATGTGATTATCGGTGCCGCCCGAAACAAGGCGCAAGCCGTTCTGTTGCAGCCCCGCCGCCAGTGCTTTAGCGTTGTCCAACACCGCCCGCTGGTAGTCGGTAAAGCTGGGCTGCATCGCCTCCTGGAAGCAGACCGCCTTGGCGGCGATAACCTGCATCAGGGGGCCGCCCTGCATGCGGGGGAAGACGCCGTCATCTATCGCTGAAGCAAAGTCTTTCCAGCAGAGGATAAAGCCGCTCCTGGGGCCGCGCAGCGTCTTGTGCGTCGTCGAGGTGATGACCTCGGCGTAGGGGATGGGGGTGGGGTGTAAGCCCACCGCCACCAGCCCCGCGATGTGCGCCATATCCACCATCAGCTTTGCCCCCACCGTATCGGCGATATTTCTGAGACGCTCGAAGTCGATAATCCGGGGGTAGGCGCTGGCTCCAGCCACGATCAGCTTGGGTTTGTGCTTCTTGGCCAGCTTTTCTATCTCTTTATAGTCCATCCGCTCCGTTTCCCGATTGACGCCGTAGTGAACGAATTTATAGGACTTGCCCGAAAAGCTGACCTTATCGCCGTGAGTGAGGTGGCCGCCGTGGTCCAGGCTCATGCCCATAACGGTATCGCCGTAGTCCAGCAGAGCGTAATAGACCGCCATGTTGGCCTGGGAACCGCTGTGGGGCTGGACGTTGGCGTGGTCGGCGCGGAACAGCTTCTGGGCCCGCTCGATAGCCAGGCTTTCCACGATGTCCATGTTTTCGCAGCCACCGTAGTAGCGCTGGCTGGGGTAGCCTTCGGCGTATTTATTGGTCAGGAAGGTGCCTTCGGCCTGCATGACCGCCCGACTGGCGTAGTTTTCCGAGGCGATGAGGTTGATGGTCTCTTTTTGTCTTTTTGCTTCCTTGTCTATGACTCGGCTGATTTCGGGGTCAACTTTGCGTAAAGAATCCATGGCTTCTCCTCTTCTGCTCTGATAAAGTCTACAACTGCGCCTTGTTAGTGTCAACAGATTTTTCATTGACTTGACATATTGCCCGTGCTATCATATTTAAAAGGCTGGTGAGTATGTCGGCTCTCAGTGAGCTAAATAAAGAGATTGCGCTTTGCCAGCAGTGTGAAATAGCTAAATATCGAAACAGGGTGGTGCCTGGAGAAGGGGCGGAGGCTGCCGATATCATGTTTATTGGTGAGGCGCCAGGCTGGCACGAAGACCAGCAGGGGCGACCTTTCGTGGGGCCGGCGGGGAAATACCTCGACGAACTACTAGCATCTATCGGACTAAAGCGGGCACAGGTTTACATCGCCAACGTGATGAAGTGCCGTCCTCAGGGGAACCGAGACCCCTTACCCATGGAAATCCAGAATTGCCGCGTGTGGCTGGAACGCCAGATTGAGATAATCAATCCCAAGATGATTGTTACCTTAGGGCGTTATTCCATGGCCATGTTCTTCCCCGGCAAGAGCATCAGCAAGATTCACGGCACCGTCCAGAAGCGGGACAACATGCTCTATTACGCCATGTATCACCCCGCGGCGGCACTGCACCAGGGGAGCCTGCGCCAGGAGATAGAGGCGGATATGCTCAAGATACCGACACTGCTCAACCAGTCAGAGACAATTAAGGAGGAAAAACCACCAGAGCAGTTAACCATGTTCTAGGTGAAACCAAGTGAGAAAACCAAAAACCAGATTTAAATCAAAGCTAAAGATAATCCCCCTGGGGGGGTTATCCGAAATCGGCAAGAACATGATGGCGTTGGAATACGAGAACGACATCATGGTTATCGATGCCGGTCTTATGTTCCCCGGGGAGGAAATGCTGGGCATCGACCTGGTAATCCCCGACATCAGCTACCTGATGGAAAATAAGGAGAAGGTGCGGGGTATCGTCATTACCCACGGCCATGAAGACCATATCGGCGCCCTGCCCTATCTTCTGCCCCAGCTCGAGGTGCCCGTTTATGCCACCAGGCTGCCCCACGGCTTAATCTCGGTGAAGCTCAAAGAAAGAAAGGCACTGGCCGGGGCCAAGCTCAATGCGGTAAACTACGGCCAGCAGGTGTCGCTGGGGCGGTTCAAGGTGGAGTTTTTCCCGGTATGCCATAGCATACCCGACGCGGCCGGGCTGATTATACACACCCCGGTGGGCACCATCGTCCACAGCGGGGATTTTAAGCTGGACTATACGCCCGTCGACGGCAAGCCCACCGACCTTTCCCGTTTGGCGCAGCTGGGGGCGCAGGGAGTATTGCTCCTGCTCTCCGACTCCACCTACGCCGAGCTGCCCGGTTATACCCCTTCGGAGAGGCTGGTGGGAGAAACACTGGACAGGGTGATGGCCCAGGCACCAGGGAGGGTGATTGTGACCACCTTCTCCTCGCTGGTCTCGCGCATCCAGCAGGTAATCGACGCCGCCGCCCGACATAATAGGCGGGTCTTCGTCGTCGGGCGCAGCATGAGCGATATTGTCAAGATGACGCTGGAGTTGGGCTACCTCAAGGCGCCCGACGGCATACTGGCCAACATTGACCAGCTCAGGAAGATGCCGCGTGATAAAGTGGTCCTGGTGACTACGGGCAGCCAGGGCGAGCCGACCTCGGCGCTGGTGCGTATCGCCAATAAAGACCACCGCCACGTCCATATCGTCAAGGGGGACACCGTTGTCCTCTCGGCGACGGCGGTACCGGGTAACGAAGCCCTGATTAACCGCACCGTGGATGCCCTGTTCAAGCAGGGGGCGCAGGTGCTCTACGATAAAGTGGCCAAGGTGCACGTGCACGGGCACGGCAGCCAGGAAGAGCTGAAACTGCTGCTCAACCTGGTAAGGCCCCGCTTCTTTATCCCCGTCCACGGCGAGTACCGCCACCTGAGCCTGCACGCACAGCTGGCCGAGTCGGTGGGTATTCCCAAGCCGAATATCTTCGTGCTCGAGGACGGCGACGTCCTGGAACTGGGCCCCAACGGGGGCAAGGTGATGGGCAAGGTCAGTTCGGGCAACGTCTATGTCGACGGCCTGAGCGTGGGCGACATCGGCAGCGTGGTCTTGCGCAACCGCCGCATGCTCTCCCGCGACGGCATCGTGGTGGTGATTATCGCCACTAGCCGCCAGTCGGGCAAGCTGGTGGGGAGGCCCGATATCGTCTCTCGCGGCTTTGTCGATACCAGGGAGTCTAAAGACATGATCGAGGAGAGCCGCGACCTGGTGGCCAAAGCCTTCGACCACAGCAGCGGACGTTCCACCGACTGGGGTTATTTCAACACCAAGGTCAGGGACATACTCAATAAATACTACTACGACCAGACCAAGCGCCGACCCATGATTCTGCCGGTTATGGTCAAGGTGTAACCAAATGGCCAGGAAGCGCAGCGCCAACCGTCAGCCCCGTCGCCAGCCCCGGCCTAAAGAAAGGTCGGGGGGGCGCTTTTTCCGTTTCATCTTTTCGGCGCCGGTGCGCCGACTGATACTGACTGTCATATTCCTGGGGTTGATTATCTGGCACTGGACGACCATCTCTAACTGGGTGGACAGCGTCTGGACAGGTGCCACCGACCTATTAGGCTGGGGGTTGCTTTTCCTCTTTCTCGCCCTCGGCTTTATCATCGGGGTGATTTGGGGGCGGCGGGTGCTGGCCGTTATCTACCACTGGAACCAGTGGCTGGGCGCTGTCGCCTTTATCTTTACCGCCTGGGGGATACTGGCTTTCTTTGGGATGGGGGGCAGCTTCGGCGAGGGCATTATCGGCAACACCGATTTCGGCGGGGGCTTAAGGCTCTTCGGACTGGTGCTCCTGGGCGTTATCCTGGTCGCCCCCGGCTTTTGCTGGCGGCAGCTGAAGAGGTTCTTTGCTTGGATTGGGATGCAACTGCGCAAACGCCCTGAGCCTGAAGCGATTTACACTGAGTCCAGTCCGCTGGATAGGCCAATAGAGTCCTCGGTGATTACACAGCCGCCGGTCAAGCCGCCCGAGGGCGAG
>CAZRIU010000070.1:0-1296 GCA_964600245.1 uncultured Dehalococcoidales bacterium | reverse complement strand
CCGCCTATCGATATCCTGGATAATGTTCCCGATGTGGAGTTCGGGCAGGCGGATAACATGCAGCGGGCGAGACTTATCGAAGAAGCCTTAGCCAGCTACGGCGTCGCCGCTAAAGTAGTGCAGATAAACGCGGGGCCGGTGGTGACCCAGTTCGGCGTCGAGCCGGGCTGGGACCGCAAGGTGAAAGAGGTCAAGGAGCGGGACAAGGACGGCAACATCAAGGTGAAGCAGGAGGAGGTATCCAAGACCAGGGTCAAGGTGGAACGGATTACCTCGCTGGCCAACGACCTGGCTCTAGCTTTGGCCGCACCCAGCATCCGCATCGAAGCCCCCGTGCCGGGAAAATCATTGGTTGGCATCGAAGTACCCAATACAATCTACGGGCTGGTGAGCCTGCGGGGGGTGGTGGAGACCAACGTCTTCCAGAAGCTCAAGCCCAAAGCCAGGCTGTCGCTAGCATTGGGCAAGGGGGCGGGGGGAGAAGCGGTCGCCGCTGACCTTTCCCGGATGCCCCACCTGCTTATCGCCGGGGCGACGGGCAGCGGCAAGACGGTCTGCCTCAACTCCATTATCTGCTGCCTGCTGCTGCACTGTACGCCGATAGACGTGCGCTTTATCATGATTGACCCCAAGCGGGTGGAGATGACGCCCTTCAACAGCATACCGCACCTGGCCACGCCGGTTATCGTTGATACCAATAAGGCGCTGGGCACGCTGCGCTGGCTGAATCAAGAGATGGATAAGCGCTACCAGAAGCTGGCTGCCGACGGGGCGCGCAATGTCGAGGGCTATAACAAGAGCCGTGAGGGCGACGAGAAGCTGCCCTACCTAGTGCTGGTTGTCGACGAGCTGGCCGACCTGATGATGGCCGGCTTCGACGAAGTGGAGCATGTCCTCTGCCGGCTGGCCCAGTTGGCACGGGCGACGGGCATTCACCTTATCGTAGCTACCCAGCGGCCTTCGGTGGACGTGGTCACGGGTCTGATTAAGGCCAACTTCCCTACGCGCATCAGCTTCGCCGTTACCTCCCAGGTGGACTCGCGGACTATCCTCGATATGGGTGGCGCCGAGAAGCTTTTGGGTAGGGGGGATATGCTCTATATGCCTACCGAGGCGGCCAAGCCCAAGCGCCTGCAGGGCTGCTACGTCTCCGACGCTGAGAGAGAGAGGCTGGTCTATTTCTGGGGCAGCCAGCAGAGAGAAGAAGCGCCGCCGCTAAAGATTGAGGAGATTACCACCCCCATGGTGGGGAGGGGAGACTACCCGCCCGACCCGCTGCTCGAAGCCGCCCGGCAA
>CAZRIU010000069.1:0-6557 GCA_964600245.1 uncultured Dehalococcoidales bacterium | reverse complement strand
GCCAGACCGAGGCCGATGAAAGTACGGTACTCGTTTCGGCGGAAAAAGGCTGGGGGCTAACCGCGCTTTTGGAACTCATCGGCCGTACTTTAAGCCGTACCATGCAGCCTGTCTGAAATGACGCGCTGAGAGCCAAATTTAAGCCCCTTAAACGATTTACGAGTATTCTGATACCTGTAAAGCCCTGAAAGGGCATTTTTTCTCTTTCTTTCGCCACCAGAACCTTCTGTAAAAACGACCCCGATTTATCCCCCCATCATTATATAAGGAAGGGGCAGGTCTTTTCGGCAGTCCCGGAAGGGCTAGGGAGCTTGTTTACATAATATATGCCGATTTTTATGGTATAATAAGGGTATGGAATGGACAGCTATTGCCACATTCGTACTCGCCTTTATAGCAGCTGCGTCTATCGTTACCACCTTTATTATCCGAGCCAAAGATATTTACAAAAACCGTAGTATACGAACTGAGGAAATCAACCGGGACTTCAGAAGCCAGTCAATAAACGGCATAATAGAATGGGCACTAGAGCTTACCAATCCTCGTTTCAAATTACCTGTTGTGATTACTGAAGTAAAACCTTGGATCCTGATACCCGAATTAGAACAGCTAGCCACTAGAAACATTTGGGTCAAAGAAGTTGCTAAATCCTTCGAGAAAAGATTTCAAAATGAAATAAAAAAATCAACGGAATACCTAAATGCATACGTCTCTACCTTAAAAAAATGGGGCCAAGAAGAACTTTTATACAGAGAGGTATCAGAAGCACATTCCGCACTTGAAGCCTCTATAAAAGATGTCCTTGAGGACGCGTTTAAGATCAAAGCCAGGGAAAAGCTATAATACTGGGGCGCACTATAAACGTTATGTAGAGTCCGTATCTGAAAGAGCTAAAAACGCTGCCCTCTTCAGGCTCTTTTCTGGTAGAGAAACTCCTCCGGCTTGCTTGACAGCTATCTTGAAAGTGTTACAATGCCCTAAACATTGTGAGGTAAAAGTGAAAAGACTTCTACTAATTACCATACTGCTCATAGCCTTGTTTTCGGTAGGATGCTTCGGGTCTGCTCCGAAACTCGCCGTTACCGCCGAGAGGCTCTATTATGACTATTATATGGACCAGGCGGCTGCCGATGAGCTGTATAAAGACACCAAGCTCCATGTAACCGGTATAATAAGCTCTCTGGGCACGTCCTCGAATGGCCAGCCATACGTCATACTGGAGGTCGGCGATTTGTCCGAAACCCAGGGGGTCCAGTGCAGCTTCACCAGTAAACACGCGTCATTAGTAGCCAGCCTCTCCGTAGGCCAGCAGATAAGCCTTATAGGTAAATGCTGGGGCTCTTCCGGCAATGTGGTAATACTGGTGGATTGAGGCTTAAGGCCGTCGCCCTGCTGCTTTTAGTGAAACTGTAACCAGAGGGTATACAAGCTGACTGTCAGTGCGCCCAGCGCGAATGTTGCCGTGGCCCATACAACTTCACCGGTAGCTGCGTCACGGTAGTGTCTGCCCAGGCTCTCAAAGTCCGCCATGACTCTGAGTGTTACTTTTGAGGCCCTGAGAGCCACGAGATTTTATTGTCTGCTTTTCCTAGCGCCCTTATTTAAGGGTCTAATGCCTTTTGGATACCCCCGCTATCTATTTCGGCCTGCTCTAGTTTTGTCCTAATGCTCAGCCACCCACCTAAACCAATGACTATTTCATCGAAAAATGGCAAAAATTAAGGGATTTTAACATTATGTTTGGCTCCCCTGGCAAAACTCCACGCCTGAAGCCTGTGCCTAACTTGACAATAAACGTCAAAAACGTTGGATTTGCAGTATTATGTCAACATCCCTGCTGAGTATATGAAGAGGTGGGCTCGGTAGGATTCGAACACCTGGAGGGGTGGAGGGATTAGGCAGTAGGTGTCGCGAATCCCGGAGGAATGGGGTGGTGGGCTCGGTAGGATTCGAACCTACGACCAATCGGTTATGAGCCGACCGCTCTGCCGCTGAGCTACGAGCCCACAGGGTTATCCCCTCTTCTAAAAGCCTACACCTTCTTGAGGTGCTTTTCCACCCTGGCCAATAGCTCGTCAGGGCTGACGGGCTTATCGATATAGTCCTCAGCTTGAAGGTCATATCCCCGGCTGACCGGTATTGAGGTCTCCCTGCCCTTGGTGGCGAAGGCGGTTAGCATCAGGGTGGGAATTTTACTAAGCTGGGGGTCTTTCTTGAGCTGCTCGGCAGCGGTAAAGCCATCCTTGACCGGCATTATCACGTCCATAAGAATCAGGTCGGGCTTTTCCTCCCTGGCCTTGCGCAGCCCCTCATCCCCGTTGGAGGCGACAATTATCTGGTAAAGCTTACTCTCCAGGACGATCCTGGTCGTTTCGACAAAGTCTTCGTCGTCGTCAACGAGGAGGATTTTAGCTCTCTTTTCCATCCGGTCACCCCTTCAGGATTTCTTCTTAATGAGCCTCTCTACCCTCTCCAGCAGTATGTCGGGGCTGAATGGTTTCTCTACATAGTCGTCCACGTCCAGCTCCAGCCCGGTCTCCAGCTCGTAACGGCGGCGGCTGGCTTCCTCTCTCACCGAGGTCAGAATGAGGATAGGTATATCGCGGTACTTCGACCACCTCGGGTCCTGTAGCTCCTTGCATACCGCCCAGCCGTCCATCTTGGGCATCAACAGGTCTAAAACCATTAGGTCTGGCTTCTCCGCCTTGAGGTTAGCCAGGGCCTCAATACCATCGTGGGCGGTAACTACCTTGTAGTCCTGGGACTCTAAAATCATGGTTACCGCGTCCAGGATATCAGGGTCGTCGTCAACTACTAAAATCTTCTTGGCCATATTTCTCCTTGCCATTATAATACAGGTCTAGGCAATAATCCAGCCTGTTTTACGATTTCAGGGACGATGTCTTCCCAACCCACCGCCATAATGTGGACGCCGTGAATACCAGGGATTTCCTTGACCTGCTCGATAATCTCCACGGCTATCTTCGCCCCCTCCACCTTAGCGTCCTGAGCCTGCTCCATACGGGTCACTATCTCGTCGGGGACAGCCACTCCCGAAACATAGTCCCGCATGTAGCGCGCCATACCCGCTGACTTTATGGGTATCACCCCCGCCAGTATGTGCGTCTGCTTGTCCAGCCCGCGCTTGACAACCATCTCCATCCACTTAGCGAACTTAGCGATGTCATAGACCGCCTGTGTCTGAATAAACTCAGCACCCGCCTTCACCTTCTTAGCCAGTCGGGCGACGCGGAACTCAAAGGGGTCGGCATAGGGGTTAGCCGCCGCCCCGATAAATAGAGGCACCTCGCCTGAGATATCCTCGCCGCAGAGGAACTTCCCCTCGTCCCGCATGGCTTTCAGGGCTTGAATCAGCTGTATGGAGTCGATGTCAAAGACATTCTTGGCTGTGGGGTGGTTGCCGAACGTCTGATGGTCGCCAGAAAGGCAAAGAATATTGCCGATGCCCAGCGCCACCGCCCCCAGCACATCGCTCTGGATGGCGATGCGGTTGCGGTCGCGGCAGACTATTTGCATCACCGGGTCGACGCCCTGCTGCTTCATTAGCACGCAGCCTGCCAGGCTCGACATGCGCACGATAGCCGTCTGGTTGTCGGTCACATTGGCCGCGTCACAGCAGTTGCGCAGCATCTCGGCCTTCTTCTGCATTACGGCGGCGCTTGTCCCCTTGGGCGGGCCTGCCTCAGCGGTAACGGCAAACCGGCCGCTCTCCAAGACCTTCTCTAAGTTCGTCCCTGCTTTCATCACCTCACCTCCGTTTACTTCTTCTTCCTGGGCAGGGTAAAGCTGAACCTGCTCCCCTTACCCGTCTCCGGGCAGGGGCTTTCCACCCAAATCCTGCCCCCGTGCGTCTCAATAATCCTCTTGGCTATGGACAGACCCAGCCCTGTCCCCTTTATCTCCACGTTACTGGCTCTAAAAAAGTCCTCGCAGATATGGGGCAGGTCCTCGGGAGGAATACCGATGCCGGTGTCCATAACCTCGACCTTTATCTCTTTATCGTCTTGGCTTACCCTGACGGTCACCGTGCCCTCGGGCGTATAGTTGATGGCGTTATTAAGCAGGTTGGTCATGACCTGCTGCAGCCTGGGTGCCGAGCCGCGAATCCGGGCCAGGGAGCGGGGCATTTCCACCTCTAATTTTACCTTCTTTTGCTCAGCCAGGTCGCGAATATCCCCGACCGCAGTCTCGATTACCTGCTTTAAGGAGATATCTTTCATCTCCTGGACAATCTGACCGGTTTCAATACGCGGAATATCCAGCAGGTCGCTAATCAGGCTCAACAGCTCTTTAATCCTCTGGCTGCTTCTCTCCAGCATACCCCGCTGCTTTTCGGTAAGCTCGCCGGCAAAACCGCCAAGCATAACCCAGAAATAGCTCTGAATAGCGGTCAGGGGTGCCTTCAGGTCATGAACCGTTACCCCCAGGAATTGGAGGAAGCGGTTCCGGGCTTCTTCCATCTTGGCTATATCCTGGGAAGCCTGCTCCAGCTCCTTGGTTCTCTTACCCAGGAGGCGCTGGCTCAACTGCATCACCTCCCGCTGCCGTTTTCTCAGCTCACCGACAACGGAGGTTGCCATATAGGTAGCGGCGAAGAGAGCGCTGCCTAAAACAACCAGGATCGCCAATACATAGCTCCCCTCTCGGTAAAGCCCAGGGTCGGCAAATCCAACCAGGTTTATGTGGGGTATCACCCCGGCATATTCTAGCCCTACTAGCAACGAGACCATGACGATCACCGAGGTGGCTAACAGGTACACATAAGTATAATGAAGTATTATACTGGCGCCGATGATGTGTAGCACAAAGTAGAAGACAAAGGGGTTCTCAATCCCCCCGGTAAAGTGAAGCAGCACAGCGAAGGCCACCAGGTCAAGCAGGAGGTGAATAGTGCCGTAGATTCTGGCGCGATGGATGACAAGGCTGGTTGGTATTTTCCTCAAGCCTCGGGCCTGAAATAAGAGCAGCAGGTTGCACAGAGCGACAAAGGCACTTACCCCGTAGACGGGTGCAGTGGGAAACTCAATGTCGAATACCCTTGAAGCAATTAAGGTGGCCGCCAGGATGCCCAGGACGGTAATCCACCTTACGGTGACGAATACCCTGAGCCACATCCTGAAAGCGGCTTCTTCAGGGTGATGCTCGTGCTCCCCGCCTTCAGCCAGGAAACCGCTGTCTTTATCGTTAGTCATTGGTTTCATCCGAGAGGACAAATCGGCGTGGGCCTCCGGAAGTGCTGGTGCTCCAGTCTCGCACCGGCATAATCTCTTCCATCTTATCCAATTGCCCCAGCGCCTTCAAGCGGTCGTAAATCAACTGCCAGGCGCAGGGTGTATCGGGTGATATTTCGCACTTGCCGTCAACCGAGCCACCGCAGGGCCCGTTGAGCAGGCTCTTAGCACACCTTACCAGTGGACATATGCCCACTGTCGTGGCCAGAACGCAGTTCCCGCACTGCATACAGACCTCGATAAAATGCCCTGGTGTCTCCTCCTTTCCGACGAACAAGGTATTTAAGGCCGGATAGACGGGCTTATCGCTGTACATGGTAACGGTCTGGACGCCGAAGGCACAGCTCATCACCAGTATGGCATCGGCTTGCTCAATGGCTTCGGCATTCTCCGCCAGGGCTTCGCGGGTAAGCTCGTCACAGGCGGTGGGGATGACCATCCACCCCGTAACCTTCTTGCCCTCCGCCTCCAGCTTCTCTTTCATCTCCAGCACCTCAGCTTTGCCCCCGGTATGGCATATGGTAGCGCAGGTGCCGCAGCCGATAATAAATACCTTTTTAGCCTTACCCAGGCTCGGTAGAATCTCTTCCAACGGTTTCTGCTTGGTTACTGTTATCATTGCTACCCCTAATACTGACGAATGCGGTCCTCGTATTCGCCTCTAAAATGCTCTAGGCTGTCCACTACCGGGATCGGAGCCGCCTGCCCCAGCCCGCACATTGAGCAAAGCATCATGGTTTCGGACAGCTCCTCCAGAACTCTAATATCCTTCTTCGCCCCTTCCCCTCGCCCCAACCTCTCCATAGTCTCGACCATCACCTCGGTGCCCTCACGGCAGGGAGTGCACTTGCCGCAGGACTCCTCGGCCAGGAATTCCATCGTCTTGCCCACAATGTCGATAATATCGCGACTTTCATCGAAGACGGTGATAGCGCCTGCCCCCAGAACGCTCTCAAAAGACAAGGGGGCGTCTATCATAGCATAAGGTATGATTTTACCCGTAGCGCCGCCTATCTGCACTGCCTTGACCTTCTCAGCCTTAGCCAGCTTTTCCACCAGCTCTCTGAGCGGGCTGCCCAGGACTAACTCATAGACTCCGGGCTTAGCTACATCACCGCTCACTGAGAATACTTTAGTTCCTTTGCTCTTTTCCGTGCCCATCTTGGCGAACCACTCGGCTCCATTAAAGATTATGCGAGGGATATTGGTCAACGTTTCCACGTTGTTAATAATCGTTGGCTTGCCCCAGAGGCCACTCGTCGGCGGGAAAGGCGGCCTATAGCGCACTTCGCCCCTCTTCCCCTC
>CAZRIU010000068.1:0-6675 GCA_964600245.1 uncultured Dehalococcoidales bacterium | reverse complement strand
AAGCCCTCCCAGAGGACGATGCGCCTCAGGTTGGGGTGGCCCTCGAAGCTGATGCCGAGCAGGTCGTAGATTTCCCTTTCCTGAAAGTCGGCGCCACGCCAGATGCCGACCACCGAGGGCAAAACGGGGTTTTCTCTATCGTAGCAACGGACTTTGAGCACCAGCTGATGATTATATTTCAGCGAGGTGAGCTGATAGACCACCTCGAAATAGTCGTAGTAATCGGTGGCGGTAACATGGTTCAGATAGTCGAAGTCGAGGTCGGGGGCGGTATTCAGGTATTCAGCCACCGCCAAAAGCTGGTCGCCCTTGAGCAGTAGGCTATCCGCTCCCGCTTCGATAACGGCGTCGGGGAACTTCTTGGCCAGCTGTTTGGCTATTTTGTTGCCGGAAAGGGCGACTGTCATCGGCTATTTGCCCTCCTGGATAAGGCTTCTACTGGCTATCTTTTTATGTATCATCCTTATGGCGTAAATCAGGGCTTCGGGGCGGGGCGGGCAGCCGGGTAGATAGACGTCAACGGGGATGATGCGGTTATAGCCCGGCACCACGCTGTATGACGAGCGGAAGATGCCGCCACTGATGGCGCAGGCCCCCATGGCGATGACCCACTTGGGCTCGGCCATCTGGTCGTAGATTCTTTTTATCTGGGGCGCCATCTTCCAGGTCAATGTCCCTGCCGTAACCATCAAGTCGGCCTGGCGGGGGGAGGCGCGGATAATCTCCATACCGAAGCGGGAGAGGTCAAAGCGTGACATCTCAGCAGTGATAAATTCAAAGGCACAGCAGGCAGGAAAACAGACCACCGGCCAGAGCGAGGTGCGCCTGGCCCAGTCGAGCACGGCGTCCACCGAGGTGAGCAGGACGTTGCGCTTGAGTTCTTCGTCCAGCCATTCGTCGGGGTCGGGGATGGGTGTTTGCGAGCGGGCGATAAGCTCGTTTATCTGCCTGCCCTCATTCTCGTCAATCTGCTGGCGGGAATAGACCTCTTCTATTTCCATTCCAGGACCTTCTTCTTCCAAGCGTAGAGATAGCCGATAATGATTATGCCGATGAAAATGAGAACGGCGAAAAACCCGTAAAGCCCCAGCCCCCTTAATTGCACCGCCCAGGGATAGAGGAAGACCACCAGCACGTCGAGGGCGATGAAGACCAGCGCGTAGAAGTAGTAGCGGAAGTTGAACTGGACCCAGCTCCGGCCGATGGTCTCCATGCCGCATTCGAAGGGCGAGCTTTTCACCGGGCTGGGGTTATAGGGGACGACCTGCATGAATTTGGGTGGGGAGGGGAAACGGGGAATAAACCGGGACAGGAAGGGCCAGCGGGTCTGGATGTAGTAGCGGAATTTGCGGGAATATATCGCCAGCCGGGCCGGCATACTGAGAGAAATGGGGAGGAGCAGAGTGGTGACGGCAAAAAAAATGGCGACTACCAGAAGCAAGCCGATGTAGCCATAATCTGCCAGCAAGTATATGCCTCCTTAAAGCTTGGGATGACGGCAAACAGTATATCATAATAGACATTTTCGGGGCAAGAGTTTTTCGGGTGGGGATTGCCTTATTGACCTTATCTTAATAACCCAATATCATATATAAAATGATGCGGGTTATTGCTGGCAGCGCTAAGGGGCACCACCTTAAAGTGCCCAAGGGTACGGGCACCCGTCCGGCCACGGATCTGGTGCGGGGGGCAATATTCTCCATGCTGGAGGGCATCGCTCAAGACTGGTCTAGGGTGCTCGACCTCTTTTCGGGCAGCGGCGCTCTGGGCATCGAGGCCCTGTCGCGGGGGGCGGGGTGGGTGGACTTTGTTGAACAGGAACCACGTTGTTGTAGTATAATCAGGCAAAACCTGGAAAGGACGAAGCTGGCGGGCCGAGCGCATGTCTATTGTCGCCGCGTGGCCAAGGCGCTCACCTTTCTGGAAGGGGAGTATAATATTATCGTGATGGACCCCCCCTACGCTGACGAAAGCATAGGCGAAACGATACAGCAACTGGCGACCTCGGCGCTGGTCGGCAGAGATACCATAGTAGTGGTGACGCATTCACCCCACCTCACCCTGAATTCGAGCTACCCCCCTCTAACCATGCTCAAAGAGCGTCGCCACGGCGATAGTTGCATCGCAATATACCAAAAGGAGGGCTAAAGCCTTGAGCATTGCTATCTACCCCGGCACCTTTGACCCCATCACCAACGGACACCTCGATATCGCCACCAGAGCCGCCCGGCTCTTCGACAAGCTGGTTATCGGGGTCTACGAGACTCCCAATAAGCCCATTCTTTTCAGCGCCGTAGAGAGGGTGGAGCTGATACGTAAAGCCGTCGCCGACCTGCCCAACGTCGAGGTGGAGTCTTTCGGGGGTCTGACCGTTGACTTCGCCAGAAAGATGAAGGCGACAGCCATGGTGCGGGGACTGCGCATGAGCGCCGACTTCGAGCGGGAGTTCGACATGGCCATGATGACCAAGAAGCTTTACCCCAAGCTGGAGTTCGTCTGCCTGATGTCGAGGGTAGAGTACCAGTTCCTGAGCTCCAGCCTGCTCAAGGAAGCCGCCAGCCTGGGCGGCGACATCCACGACCTCGTCCCCAAGAATGTGGTCGAGGCGCTTAAGGCGAAGTTTAAGGGGAAGGCCTAGAGCCCTCACTGGCCCCTACTGAAAGAAAGAGCGTACGGCGTCGAACTCGGCGGGGAGCAGCCCCAGCACGACGGGGAAGTGTTCCAGCATTAGCGACGCCAAGAATGAGTCGGTGATGGACGTCCCGGCGCCGACGAACTTGACCCACACCGCCAGCACCGCAGCACAGAGCAGCGCGCCACCTGCCAGCCCTAAGACGGCGCCGCCGATACGGTCGATCCAGCCCAGCCTAATCAGCGAGAACGCCCAGCGCAAAACCATGGCCAGCGCCAGGGCGACGAGCATCACCCCCACCAGGATAATGGCGAAGGCAACTATCTGGGCTATGTTTTCCTCGGGGATGAAGCCGAGGTGCTGGGAGAAGGCGAGGTAGTAGCGCCCGGCCAGCATTATACCCACGATTATCCCCGCCAGGGAGAGAGCGGAGGCGATAAGCCCGATAAGAAGCCCGCCGAAGGTGGCTACGGCGATGACGACCACTATGACTATATCCAGCCAGCTCATAATCTACCTCAAAGCTATTTGCCCAACTCCTTGGCCCGTTCGTAGGCGGCTTTTACCGCCCGCCTGACCAGCTCATTAAAAGCGCCTTTTTCGAACTGGGCCAGCGCCGCAGCGGTGGTGCCGCCGGGGGAAGTGACTTTTTTGCGTAGGTCAGCGGGGGTCTCGTCAGAGGACTGGATAAAGCGACCCGAGCCGAGCATTGTCTGCACAACAATCTCTTGCGCCGTATCGGGGGGGAGACCGATTTCGATAGCGGCCTCGACCAGCGCCTCGACCATCAAGAAGAAGTAGGCGGGGCCGCTGCCACTGACGGCCGTGGCCATATCGAGATAAGCCTCGTCTTCGACATAAAGCTCCCTGCCCATAGCGCCTAAAATAGCTTGAGCCGCCTGCTTTTGCTCTTTGGTGACGGTGGGGGTCGCCGTCCAAACGCTCATCCCCTCACCGACCCGGGCGGGGGTGTTGGGCATAGCACGGGCAACAGCGTTGTGGTCTAAGCCCCCAGAGATAGTTCTGATTTTAGCCCCGGCGATTATGGACAGAACGAGTTGGTTGGATTGGAGCTTGCCTATAAGCTCTTGCATCACCTCGAGCAGGTTCTGGGGCTTGACCGCTAAAATTACTACGTCTTTGCCGGAGACGGCTTCGGGGTTGCGGGGGGCTACCGCTACGGCGTATTTCTTTTTGAGATAATCGAGACGGGGCTGGCTGACATCGCTGACGGAGATGGACTCCGGTTTAGCTAAAGATTTAGCCAAGACAGCCGCCAGCATGGCTTCCCCCATATTCCCCCCGCCGATAAGGGCTATTTTCATGATTACTTCACCACGATATTGACCAGTCGTCCGGGGACATATATCGTCTTGATAATCTTTTTGCCTTCGGTGTGGGCTTTGACCTTCGGGCTGGCCAGCGCCTTTTCTTTAGCCTCGTCCTCGCTGATGGAGACGGGCACCATAATCCGGTCACGAAGCTTGCCGTTAACCTGCGCCACCAGCGTGATTTCTTCTTCCTTAGCTAAAGCCTCGTCCCATTTTGGCCAGCTTTGATTATGGATGCTGTATTTATGGCCGGTCTGCTGCCAGAGCTCCTCGGCGAGGTGGGGGGCGGTAGGGGCCAAAAGCAGGAGCAGGGTTTCGATAGCCTGATTCCAGGCGGCGTTGCTGATTATGCCCTCCTCTTTGGCTTTAGCCAGGTAGTTGGTGTATTCCATAAGTGCCGCAATCATGGTGTTAAGGCGGAGCTTTTCCAGGTCTTGGGTCACCTTGCGGATAGTCTGGTGGGTGAGGCGGGATAGAGCGCGTTCCTCATCCTTAGGCTTGGCCTTGGCAGTTTGACTATAGCCCCCCGTGACCAAGTTCCAGAGCCTATTGAGCCAGCGGCTAACGCCGCTGATGCCGCTGTCGTTCCACTCGCCGCCCTGCTCCCAGGGGGCGACAAACATCAGGTAGGCGCGCACGGCATCGGCGCCCAGCTCGGAGACATACTCGTCGGGGGTGATGACGTTGCCCTTAGATTTACTCATCTTCTGCTTCTCGGTGATGATGACGCCCTGGTTAAATAAGCGAGTAAAAGGCTCACCGAAGTCGATAAGTTTCATGTCCCGCAGCGCCTTGGTGAAGAAGCGGGCGTAGAAGAGGTGCATCACGGCGTGCTCAGCACCACCGGTATAGAGGTCGACGGGCAGCCAGTATTTCACCTTTTTATCGTCGAAGGCGGCTTTTTCGTCGTGGGGGCTGGTATAGCGCAGGAAATACCACGATGAGCACATAAAGGTGTCCATGGTGTCCGTCTCGCGCTTGGCTGGAGAGCCGCATTTGGGGCACTTGGTGTTGACGAACTTCTCGTTGTATTTAAGCGGCGATTCGCCCGTGGGCTTGAACTCGGCGTCTTCGGGGAGGAGCACGGGGAGGTCCTTTTCGGGGACGGGGACGACGCCGCACTTATCGCAGTGAATCATGGGGATAGGCGCGCCCCAGTAGCGCTGGCGAGAGATGAGCCAGTCACGGAGGCGGTAGCTCACCGCCCGTTTGCCCCACCCCTTTTCCTCCATAAAATCGGTGATGGACTCGATGCCCTGCTCGCTGGGCTGGCCGTTAAACTGCCCCGAATTGACCATAGTACCGACTTCGATATAGGCTTCTTCGAGGTCTTGGCCGTCCCAGTCGGGGGGCGCCACCACCACCCTGATGGTGAGGTTATACTTTCTGGCGAAGGCGAAGTCGCGCTCGTCGTGGGCGGGTACCCCCATCACCGCCCCCGTGCCGTAGCCCAAGAGCACGTAGTCTGCAATCCAGATGGGCACCTTTTCGCCGTTGAGGCGGTTGATAACGTGAGCGCCGATAAAGACGCCGTCCTTTTCCCTCTCGGCGGATAGTCTTTCTATCTCGGTCTGGCGGCGGGTCTTGGCGATATAGGCTTCGACCTCGGCCTTTTTATCGGGCGAGGTGAGTTTTGGCACCAGGGGGTGCTCGGGAGCCAAGACCATGAAGGTAACGCCGAAGGTGGTGTCGGGGCGGGTGGTAAATACCCTAATCTCTGTTTCGGCGGCGGGGTGGTCGAGGCCAAAGGATATCTCGGTGCCGGTGCTCTTGCCCACCCAGTTTCGCTGCATTGTTTGAATTCTTTCCGGCCAGTCTATGCCCTCGAACTCCATAAGCTCGTCGGCGTATTTGGTGATGCGGAAAAACCACTGCTCCAGGTCGCGCTTGATGACGGCCTCCCCACAGCGCTCGCAGAAGCCGTCCAGCACCTGCTCGTTAGCCAGCACCGTCTGGCACTGGGGGCACCAGTTGACCTGGGCCTTACCCCGGTAAGCCAACCCGTGCTCGTAGAGTTTCAGGAAGAACCACTGCGTCCACTTGTAGTAATCGGGCAAACAGGTATTCACTTCACGGCTCCAGTCATAGATGGAGCCCATGCTCTTGAGCTGGCGGCGCATGTTTTCCACGTTCTGCATCGTCCAGACGAAGGGGTGAATACCCCGGCTGATAGCCGCGTTCTCGGCGGGCAAACCGAAGGCGTCAAAGCCCATGGGGTGGAGCACGTTGTAGCCCTGCATGCGCTTGAAGCGGGCGTTGACGTCCGAGGGCGCCATAGCGTACCAATGGCCGATGTGGAGATCGCCCGAGGTGTAAGGGAACATGGTCAGGGCGTACCACTTGGGGCGGGGGGAGTCCTCGCTTACCTCGTAGAGCTTATCATCCACCCAGCGCTGCTGCCACTTCTTTTCGATTTCCCCGGGATTATACTTCATTTTACTGTGGCTAATTGTAGCAATAAAGCTGGTGGGGTGCAATGTTGGGGGGATGAAGCAATCCCCTCCCCGATTTTATCTACTCCCACCCACCACCCTTTAAGGTAAAGAGGGGGCTTTGCCCCCTTTAAAACCCTCAAAGCGCGGGAAAGACAGTAAAGTCAAAGGGGTGGGGAGAGAAGTCTATAGAGGTGACACCTCAGCACGGCAAGGTGGGTATTGGGTGGGACGAAAAACCTTGGGGTGGTGGAGCCGGGGGGATTCGAACCTCTGGCTG
>CAZRIU010000067.1:0-6706 GCA_964600245.1 uncultured Dehalococcoidales bacterium | reverse complement strand
ACGCTCTTGGCGTGCGCCTGGATAAAGGCCTTGCGCGGCGGTACCTCGTCCCCCATCAGCACATGGAAGATACGGTCGGCTTTGGCGGCGTCCTCAACGGTTACCTTGAGCAGGGTGCGGGTTTGGGGGTTCATGGTGGTGTCCCAGAGCTGCTCGGCGGTCATCTCGCCCAGGCCCTTATAGCGCTGGACCTCCACCTTCTTGTCCTTAAGCTGAGCCAAGACCGCCTCCTTCTCCGGGTCGGAATAGACCCACTGCTGGAGCTTGCCCGACTTAATCCGGTAGAGTGGCGGCTGGGCGATATATAAGTGGCCGTTGTTGATGAGCTCGGCCATGTGGCGGAAGAAGAAGGTGAGCAGCAGGGTGCGGATGTGGGAGCCGTCGACGTCAGCGTCCGTCATCAGGATAACGCGGTGGTAACGCAGCTTGGAGGGGTCAAACTCATCGTCGATACCCGCCCCCAGCGCCGTGATAATGGCCCTGATTTCTTCGTGGGAGAGCATCTTGTCGGGCGGCGCCTTCTCCACGTTGAGTATTTTACCCCGCAGCGGCAAAATGGCCTGAAAGCGGCGGTTCCGTCCCTCTTTAGCCGAGCCCCCCGCTGAGGGCCCCTCCACGATATAGAGCTCGCAGTGGGCCGGCTCCTTCTCCGAGCAGTCGGCGAGCTTACCGGGCAGGGTGGCTGTCTCCAGGCTGCCCCTCTTGACGATAAGGTCGCGGGCCTTACGGGCGGCTTCCCGCCCCTTGGCGGCGAGCAGGCACTTCTCAATGATTTTCTTGGCGTCGTCGGGGTGCTCTTCGAGGTGCAGGGCTAGGCCCTCGCCCACGGCGCTCTCCACGTGGCTCTTTATCTCCGGGTTGCCCAGCTTGCCCTTGGTCTGTCCCTCGAACTGGGGCTCAGCCAGCTTGACGCTGATAATGGCAGTCAGACCCTCTCTGACGTCCTCGCCGATGAGATTGGACTCGTCTTCCTTGAGCATCTTGTTCTTGCGGGCGTAGTCGTTCAGAACCCTGGTTAACGCCGAGCGGAAGCCGGTAAGATGCGTCCCGCCATCGATGGTATTGACACAGTTGGCGAAACTGAAAGAAGACTCGGAAAAGCCGTCGTTATACTGCAGGGCGGCCTCGACGATGGTGCCGTTGACGGTGCTGGAAATATAGATGGGTCGGCGGTGGCGCACCACCCGGTTGCGGTTAAGGTGACGGACAAAGCCGGTAATGCCCCCCTCGAAGTAGAAGGTCTTTTCCTCGTCACTCCTCTCGTCCCGGATGTATATCTCCAGACCCTTATTTAGGTAAGCCAGCTCGCGTAGGTGCTCGCTGACGGTGTTAAAATCACACTTGGCCTCGCCGAATATGGTTTTGTCGGGGAGGAAGGTGATGGTGGTGCCGGTATCGCTGGCTTTACCCACCAACTCCACCTTACCGCCGGGTATGCCCTTCTTGTATTCCTGCTGGTACTGCTTACCGTCGCGCCTGACGCTGGCAGTAAGCCAGGAGGAGAGGGCGTTGACCACCGAGGCCCCCACCCCGTGCAGGCCACCTGAAACGACGTAGGTATGCCCGCCGAACTTGGCGCCAGCGTGGAGGACGGTCATTACCGTCTCCAGGGCGGCTTTCTTGGTCGAGGGGTGAATGTCCACGGGTATGCCCCGCCCGTTATCCTCCACCCTGATGGTAGCATCCTGGCAGAGGGAAACCCAGATGTTGCTGCAAAAGCCAGCCATGGCTTCGTCGATGCTGTTGTAGGTGATTTCATAGACCAGGTGGTGCAGCCCGCGCTGGTCGGTGCTGCCGATGTACATACCGGGGCGGCGGCGCACTGCCTCCCGCCCCTCCAGTACCTGGATGTCCTCCGCCCGATAGTCGTTATTTTTAGGCTTGGCTCGTGATGATTTACCCTTTGTCATAGACGTTCTTTACTCCGTTACGGTGATAAGGAAAGATGCCAAGCTGGGTAGCTTAAAGAAGAAGAGGCCACCCAACTAGAGGTGATTGCTGATAATTGCAAGGCAGCCATACGTATATATTATAGCATAATCCAGTCGTGAAGTGAAGCTAGGGAGGCTATTTGAGAAGCTTGGGCAGCTCTTTAACCGCCACACTTTTCTGCTCGGCGCTGGCCATGTCCCGCAGCATTACCGTCCCCGCCCTGACCTCCTCCTCCCCAATAATGACCGCGTGGCGCACGCCCAGGCTATTGGCCTGCCGCAGCTGCGCCTTGAGGCTCTTATCCCCCATAGCTAAGATTACCCCCACCCCCGCCCCCCTCAGCTCGGCGGCCAGCTTGGTGGCGGTTTCTTTGGCTTCATCGCCCAGGCAGGCGATAAAAACCTGGGGCTTGGCCAGCGGCGGTATCTCTACGTTCTGCTCTTTGAGGTTGAGGATGAGCCGTTCCATGCCGGCGGCGAAGCCGATAGCTGGGGTAGGCTTCCCCCCCAGCTCCTCAATGAGGTCGTCGTACCGCCCCCCGCCGGCCAGTGTACTCTGGGAGCCCCCGTCTTCGGGCTGAATCTCGAAGACCGTCCGCGTGTAATAATCAAGCCCCCGCACCAGCTGATGATTGACTTTAAAGGGCAGTTTAAGCAACTCCAGGTATCTTTTTAGCTGGTTAAAGTGCTCGGCGCACTCGTTACAGAGATAGTCCACGCTCTTGGGCGCCGCGGCGGCTAATTTCTGGCAGCCAGCCTGCTTGCAATCGAGCAGCCGCAACGGGTTTCGCCGGAGTCGGGTCTGGCATTCGGGGCAAAGCTCAAGAGCGCGCCCCACGTAATAGCTCTTGAGCGCCTCCACGTAATCTTGACGGCATTTTTTACAGCCGATGCTGTTCAGCTGCAGCGTCAGCCGACTTAAGCCCATGTCGGCGAAAAAACGCCAGGCCATGTCGATGACCTCGCCGTCGAGGGCGGGGTCGCCGTCGCCGATAGCCTCGTAGCCGAACTGGTAGTGCTGGCGGAAGCGACCTGCCTGGGGTCTCTCGTATCTGAAGATAGAGGCGAGGTAATAGAGCTTCACCGGCTGGGGCTGGTTGTGCATGCCGTGCTCCAGATAGGCGCGGCAGACCGAGGCCGTGCCCTCCGGCCTCAGCGTTAGCGAGCTGCTCCCCCGGTCTTGAAAGGTGTACATCTCCTTGGTGACGATGTCGGTGTCCTCGCCGACGCTGCGGGCAAAGAGCTTGGTGTCCTCAAAGGCGGGGGTGTCGATACGCTCGTAGCCATAAAGCTGGGCGCTTATGTTCACCCTTTGCTCGATGAAGCGCCAGTAGGCTTGCTCATCGGGCAGGATGTCCGAGGTTCCGCGTGGTGCCTGATACAACATTTTCTCAAAAGCTAGAATACAGTATTAAATAGGGGTTGTAAAGAGACATTAGATTTTTTGCACCCCCCGTCCCCTTGCGCTATACTTTAACCATGAGTCTGGCCGAGCTTTTAGAGAAGGCTAAAGAGTACATGCCGCCAGAGAAGCTGTCCCTGGTGGAGGACGCCTATGCCTTCGCCGCCGAGGCGCACGAGGGGCAGGTGCGCAAGTCGGGTGACGCCTATATTGAGCACCCACTGCAGGTGGCATTCATCCTGGCCGAGCAGCAGTTCGACGCCAGCACGCTGGCGGCGGCGCTGCTCCACGACGTCCCCGAAAACTGCGATGTATCCCTCGACGAGATCAAAGCCAAGTTCGGCCCCGAGGTCGCCAGGCTGGTTGACGGCACCACCAAGTTGGGTAAGCTCTCCCTGCATGCCCCCAGTGTCGCCGACCGGGAATCGCATGCAGAAAGCCTGAGAAAGATGCTGGTGGCGATGGCGGAAGACCTGCGGGTGGTCTTCATCAAGCTGGCCGATCGCCTGCACAATATGCGCACGCTCGAGGCGCTAAAGCCCGAGATGCAGCGCAGCATCGCTCAAGAAACACTGGAAATCTATACTCCCCTCGCCCACCGCCTGGGGATATGGGGACTAAAGTGGCATCTGGAGGATTTATCCTTCCGCTACCTGGAACCGGAGAACTACCGCAAGGTGGCTAACCTGGTTGCCGCCCGCCGCGGCCAGCGCGAGGAATATATCGCCCGCATAATCAAGATTCTGGAGAAAGAGCTCAAGCGGATGGGCTTGCGCGCCGAGATATCAGGCCGCCCCAAGCATATCTACAGCATCTACCAGAAGATGAAAAGGTACGAAGCCCTGGGCAAGGACTTCGACGATATCTACGACCTGCTCGCCCTGCGCATACTGGTGGGCACGGTAGCCGATTGTTACAACGTTCTCGGCGCCATCCACACCCTCTGGCGTCCCCTCTCCGGCCAGTTCGACGACTTCATCGCCAACCCCAAGCCCAACGGCTACCAGGCTTTGCATACGACGGTGATTTCTCTGGGCAATGTGCCCCTGGAGGTGCAGATTCGCACCCGCGAGATGCACCATACTGCCGAGTACGGCGTGGCCGCCCACTGGCGCTATAAAGAGGGCGAGGAAAAAGACCTCCACTTCGAGGAGCGCATATCCTGGCTGCGCCAGCTCATCGACTGGCACCGCGAGCTCAGCGGCGCCGAAGAGTTCCTGGAATCGGTCAAGACCGATATCTTTATCGACCAGGTCTTTGTTTATACCCCCAAGGGGGAGATAATAGACCTGCCCAAGGGGGCGACCCCCCTCGACTTTGCCTACCGCGTCCACACCGAGCTGGGCAACCGCTGCACCGGGGCTAAGGTTAACGGCAAGCTGGTGCCCCTCAACTACCAGCTCGGCAACGGAGACGTCGTCGAGGTTGTCGCCGCCAAGGGGGAAAAAGGCCCCAGCCGCGACTGGCTCAACCCCCACCTCAACTACACCAAGACCTCCCACGCCCGCACCAAGATACGCCAGTGGTTCAGCCGCCAGGAACGGGCGGAGAACATTGAGCGCGGCCGGGAGCTCCTGGAAAAGGAGATGCGCCACTTGGGCATAAGGCCCACCGAGCGCGAAGCGCTGGCCAAGATGTTCAAGTACGACAGCCTCGACGACTTCCTGGCGGCTATCGGCTACGGCGGCGTTTCCACCCACCAGATCGCCGTGAAACTCTCCGCCGAGCAGCCCCCTCCGGCCAAGCCAGAAGCCGCCCCGCCCAAGCCCCCCCAGTCGGCGATACGGGTGATGGGGGTGGAGAATTTAGTCACTCACCTCGCCCGCTGCTGCCATCCGGTGCCCGGCGACAGCATTATTGGCTACGTCACCCGCAGCCGAGGGGTGACTATTCACCGCAAAGACTGCTACAATGTAGTCCACGAGGATGAGAAGGAGCGGCTCGTCGCCGTAGAGTGGGAGCCGACCGATTCCCTGTTCCCGGTCAATATCTTGGTCGAAGCCTGGGACCGGGTCGGGCTCATCCGAGACATAACCACCATTGTGGCTGAGGAGGGGGTTAACATTACCTCGATGAACTTAACCCCCCAGGATAGCAGCAAGGTGGCGCAGAACTTTACCCTGCAGGCCAAGGACCTGGCCCAGTTAAGTCGGCTCATGGCTAAAATCGATGGTATTCGAGGGGTGATTGGTGTTTCCCGAATCGGCGACGAAGCCACCACCAAGCCAAAACCCTAGAGTTCAAGGAGGAAGAGATTGCCAAACATTAAATCAGCGGAAAAAAGGGTACGGGTAACAGAAAGAAAGAAGCTCCGCAACAAGTCGGTGCGCACTATGTGCAAGACCAACATCACCAAGGCGGAGAGGCTTATTTTCATGGGCGATTTAAGTGCCGCCCAAGAGGCGGTGGCGGTGGCTATCACCTCTCTGGATAAAGCCGCTGAGAAGGGGATTATCCACACCAATAATGCCGCCCGCCGCAAGTCGCGCCTGATGAAGAAGTTCAACGAGCTCCAAGCACAGGCGCCGGCCCCGGCCCCGGCGAAGGCCAAAGCAAAAGCGGCTAAACCCAAGCCTAAAGCCAAAGCGAAGGCCAAGCCCAAGACTAAAGCGGCGGGAGCCAAGGCCAAAGCCAAGCCCAAGGCGACCAAGGCTAAACCGAAAACCAAAGAGGCCAAGACGACTAAAGCCAAGACCAAGAAAGCGGAGAAAGAAAAACCCCCGGAAAAACTTGACTCAGAGGGCTAAAGAGGTTTATGCTCCGAGAGAAAAAGTAGCGAGGAAGTATGATTCTATCTCAGTTTCAGACGGTGGGCCGCGACCTCTTCACCAAGGGGCTGGTTTCCTCCCACAGCGGAAACCTGAGCCTCAGGCTGGGGGAGCGCATCATTATTACCCGCCGCGGCAGCCGCTTGAACTGTGTTGATGAAAACGACCTTATCGAAACGGGCTTAAACAAAAACGACCGCAACACCCCGCTGGCGTCGGTAGAACTGCCTGTCCACCGCGCCATCTATCGGGAAACCCCGGCACAGGCTATCGTTCACGCCCACCCCCCTCACGCCGTCGCCCTCTCGCTGACCGAAAAAGAGATTGTGCCCATCGATACCGAAGGCCAGTCCATAATGGAAAAGGTGCCGGTGCTGGGCTGGAACCAGAAGGTCAAACCTGGAAGCTTTGGGGAAGAAATCGCTCAGGCGCTGAAGCAAAGTAGGGTGGTCCTGGTTCACGGCCACGGCACCTTCGCCATCGGCCAGCTCCTGGAAGAAGCCCATAACTACACCGCCACGCTGGAAGAAAGCTGCCAGGTAATCTGCCTGCTCAAGTCGCTGCGGGGGGAGAGTGCTCCCAAAAAGGGCGTGATCAAGCAGTAG
>CAZRIU010000066.1:0-6800 GCA_964600245.1 uncultured Dehalococcoidales bacterium | reverse complement strand
GGTCAGATGACGACCAAGAAAGTTGCGGAGGTAGTTGGTGGCAAAGCCAGCTAGTAAGGCCGAAAATAAGCAAACCATCATGGTCTGTCACGGGACGGGGTGCGTTTCCGGCAAGGCTTTTGAAATCAGGGAAGCGCTGGAGAAACAGGTCGCCCGCCTGAAGCTGAAAGACGTGGCCGTGGACTTTACCGGCTGCCACGGCTTTTGCCAGCAGGGGCCTATCGCCGTTGTCGAGCCTGAGGGTATCTTCTACACCAAGGTCAACGTTGACGATGTGCCTGAGATTGTCCAGTCCCACCTTCGCGACGGCCAGCCGGTGGCGCGTCTGTTCTACCACGACCCCGTCAGCGACGAAGCCATACCCTGCTATGAGGATATTACCTTCTACAGCCAGCAGACGCGCTTGGTACTGCGTAACTGCGGGCGCATCAACCCGGAGAGAATCGAAGACTACGTTAAGACAGGCGGCTACGCCTCGCTGCGCAAAGTACTATCTGAGATGAGCCAGGAGCAGGTTATCGATGAGGTCAAGCGCTCCGGTTTACGGGGTAGAGGAGGGGCTGGCTTTTCCACCGGTCAGAAGTGGGAATTCTGCTACAAGGCTAAGAGCGACCAGAAATATATGATCTGCAACGCTGATGAGGGTGACCCCGGGGCATTTATGGACAGGAGCACCATGGAGGGCGACCCCCATACCGTTATCGAGGGGATGACCATCGCCGCCTACGCTATTGGTGCCTCCGAGGGCTATATCTACATCAGGGCCGAATACCCGCTGGCGGTGAAAAGGGTGCTACTCGCCATCAAGCAGGCTGAGGATAAAGGGTTTTTGGGCGATAAAATACTCGGTTCCGATTTCAGCTTTCATCTACACGTCAAGGAAGGCGCCGGCGCTTTCGTCTGCGGCGAGGAAACGGCGCTGATGGCCTCTATCGAAGGCAAGCGGGGCATGCCCCGCCCGCGCCCGCCCTTTCCTGCCCAGTCAGGCCTGTGGGGCAAGCCGAGCAACATAAATAACGTAAAATCGCTGGCTACCGTGCCGGTTATTATTGCCAAGGGCGCCGACTGGTACGCCCAGATCGGTACCGAGAAGAGCAAGGGTACCGTTGTTTTTGCCCTGACGGGCAAGATTGCCAACAGCGGCCTGGTCGAAGTTCCCATGGGCTTCCCGCTGCAAAAGATTATCTACGATATCGGCGGGGGCATTCCCAATGGCAAGCGCTTTAAGGCGGTGCAGACCGGGGGTCCTTCGGGCGGCTGCCTACCCGTCAGTATGTTGAACCAGCCCGTTGACTACGAGACGCTGGCTGAAGCAGGCTCTATCATGGGCTCGGGGGGTATGGTGGTCATGGATGAGGACACCTGCATGGTTGATGTCGCCCGCTACTTCCTCTCCTTTACCCAGGATGAGTCCTGCGGCAAGTGTATTCCCTGCCGCCTGGGGACGAAGCAGATGCTGGACATACTCAACGATATTACCCACGGACGGGGCAAAATGGAGGACATCGACCTACTTTTGAGTTTAAGCGAGCATATTGAGGCCGGCTCGCTCTGCCAGCTGGGGGGCACCGCCCCCAACCCGGTGCTGACCACCATCCGCTATTTCCGCGACGAATACGAGGAGCACATCAAGAACCACCACTGCCGGGCGGCGGTGTGTGAGGGAATAGTTACCGCTCCCTGCACCCATACCTGTCCCGCGGGCGTGGATGCCCCCCGCTACATACGCTTTATCGCCAAGGGTAAGCCAAGCGAGGCGGTGGCTGTAATCAGGGAGAAGATTCCTTTCCCCTCGGTCTGCGGCTACGTTTGTATCCATCCCTGCGAGGCCAGGTGCCGTCGGGATCTGCTCGACGAGGCTATAGGCATAAGAGTGCTCAAGCGCTTCGCCGTTGACAACGATAACGGGATGTGGAAGCAAAACTCAAGGATGGCTCCAGCTACGGGCAAACAGGTGGCTATCGTCGGCTCGGGTCCGGCGGGGCTTACCGCCGCTTTCTATCTGGCTAAACTGGGGCACAAAGTGACCGTATTTGAAGCCCTGCCTGAGGCGGGAGGCATGATGCGAGTGGCTATTCCCGACTACCGCCTGCCCAAGGACGTGCTGAAGAGAGACATTGATGAAATAGAGGCGGTTGGAGTTGACATAAAGACAAAAACAAAGATTGAATCTACGGATGAGCTGTTTGAACAGGGCTATAACGCCGTTTTCCTGGCTACGGGTGCCCACCAGGGCCTCAAGATAGGGGTCGAGCGCGAGGACAGCCCGGGGGTGATGGACTGCGTGACCTTTTTGCGTGAGGTGAGCCTGGGCACAAAGGTGGAGGTGGGGGAGGAGGTGGCCGTTATCGGCGGTGGTAACGCGGCTATAGATTCGGCGCGGACCGCGCTGCGTCTGGGGGCTAAAGAGGTAACAATCGTCTACCGCCGCACTCAGGGTGAAATGCCCGCCAGTGCCGAGGAAATCGAAGGGGCTATTGAAGAGGGCGTCAAGATACGCTTTCTGACGGCGCCTTCGGGCATAACCAAAAAGAACGGCAGGCTGGAGCTGGAGTGCCTCACCATGAGCCTGGGTGATATAGATGCCAGCGGACGGCGCCGCCCCGAGCCTATCGAGGGCAGCCAGTTCGTGATGAGCTTTGACACTATTATTGCCGCTATCGGCCAGAGGCCGGAGATTCCGTCGCGCTTTAAGCTGTCGCTGGGGAAGGGCAATACCATCACTGTTGATCCTGATAGTTTAGCTACAGATAAAGAAGGGATTTTCGCCGGCGGCGACGTGGTCAAGGGTCCGGCTTCGGTGATTGAAGCCATTGCCCACGGCCGTCTGGCGGCGATATCAATCGATAAATATCTGGGTGGGGAGGGGGACATCGACGAGACACTGGCACCGCCTGAGGAGGTAATGAAACCGCTGGAGGAGTCGGAGGAGGAGTATCGGGTAGAGATACCAGCACCGCCGGCTAAGGAACGAATTAATAATTTCGAGAACGTGGAGCTGGGCTTGAGCCCCAAAATGGCCATTAAAGAGGCCAAGCGGTGCTTGAGATGCGACCTTGAGGAGAGAGAAGAGTAGTAAGGAGGCAATGTTGGCGGAAATCAGTCTAACTATCGATAGCCAGGAGGTTAAAGCCAAGGCGGGAATGACCGTGCTCGAAGCCGCCCAGTCGGCGGACATCTATATTCCCACCCTTTGCGCTGACCCCGACCTTAAACCCTACGGCGGCTGCCGCCTTTGCATTGTTGAGATTGAGAAGATGCGCGGCTTTCCCACTGCCTGCACCACCCCCGTTACCGAGGGCATGGTGGTTAAGACCAACACCGATGCCTTAAACGAGGTGCGCTGCGCCGTTGTCGAGCTTCTCTTATCCGACCACCCCAGCGAGTGCCTGATTTGCCACCGGCGTCAGCGCTGCGGGCCCTTTGACATCTGCCTGCGTAACGTGGCCGTGACCGAGCGCTGTGTAACCTGTGCCAAGAATGAGAACTGTGAGCTGCAGGATATCGTTGACTACCTGGGCATTACCGAGCTGCCCTTTAGGCATACGGAGCGGACTTACCCGGTTGACACCAGCAACCCCTTCTTTTACCGTGACCTAGATAAGTGCGTCCTCTGTGGGAAGTGCGTGCGGGTCTGCGACGAGGTGCTGGGGGTAGGGGCGGTGGCGGTAATTAACCGCGGCTTCGACAGCAAGGTGGCCACCTTCGGCGATAAGCCGATAATAGATTCCAACTGTGTCTCCTGCGGAGAGTGCGTGGCCCACTGTCCGGTGGGGGCGCTTATGCCTAAGGTAACCGAACTTCCCGATAAAGAAGTGGCTACCATCTGCACCTATTGCGGGGTTGGCTGTGGGCTCTATCTGGGCATGCGCGACGGGAAGGTAATGAGCGTGCGGGGGAAGCGGGAGAACGCGGTTAATAACGGTTTCTTGTGCGTTAAGGGACGTTTCGGCTTCGACTTTATTCACCACGAAGACAGGCTGAAAGCACCGCTCATCAAGAAGAACGGAAAATTCGTTGAGGCAGGCTGGGATGAGGCTTTAGAGCTGGTCGCCACCAAGCTGGGCAAATATAAGCCCGACGAAATAGCCGTTATTTCCTCGGCCAAGTGCACCAACGAGGACAATTATATCGCCCAGAAGTTTGCCCGTGCTGTATTAAAGACCAATAATATCGACCACTGCGCGCGTCTCTGTCACGCCCCCAGTGTGGCCGGATTAGTGCAGAGCTTCGGCAGCGGGGCCATGACCAACTCCTTCGGTGAATTTCGTGATGCCGGTTGCATCTTCGCCATCGGCACCAACACCACCGAGGCCCACCCCATCATCGCCCTGGAGCTAAGGCGGGCGGTGGACAATGGCGGCAAGCTGATTGTGGCTAACCCGCGCGAGATAGAGCTGGTGCGCTGGTCTCACATCTGGCTGCAGCACAACCCGGGCAGCGATGTTGCCCTGTTGATGGGTATGATGCGGGTTATCGTCGATGAAGGGCTGCTCGATCAGGACTTCATTGACAAGAGGTGCGAGAACTTTGAAGCCTTCAAAGCATCGTTAAAGAACTTTGACCTTGATTCCGTAGAACTGATTACGGGCGTGCCCAAAGAAAAGATAGCCGAGGCGGCGCGGATATACGCCACCGATAAGCCATCGGCTATCCTCTACTCCATGGGCATTACCCAGCACTCCCACGGCACAGATAACGTTATCGCCACCGCCAACCTAGCTATGCTCACCGGCAATATCGGTAAGCCGGCGTCGGGGGTGAACCCTCTGAGGGGGCAGAATAACGTCCAGGGCGCCTGCGATATGGGGGCTTTGCCTAACGTCTATCCCGGTTACCAGGCGGTGACCGATGCTAAAATTAAGGCTAAGTTCGAGGCTGCCTGGGGCGGTCCGCTTTCGCCGTCAGCGGGGATGCCCATCACCGAGATTGTCGAAGCCGCCGCTAAGGGCAAAATAAAGGCGATGTATCTTATCGGGGAGAACCCGCTGCTCAGCGAGCCCGATATCACCCATGCCGAAGAGGCGTTGAATAAGCTGGATTTCCTGGTGGCGCAGGATATATTCCTCACCGAGACGGCTAAACTGGCCGACGTCGTCCTGCCCGGAGTGAGCTTTGCCGAGAGGGACGGTACCTTTACCAACACCGAACGACGAGTGCAAAGAGTAAGGAAGGCGGTAGAGCCGATAGGGGAGAGCCGAGTCGACTGGGATATTATCTGCCAGGTCGGTAAGAAGATGGGGGCTAAGGGCTTCGACTTCAAGAATGCTTCCCAGATTATGGATGAGATTGCCTCCGTTACCCCCAGCTACGGGGGGATGAGCTATAAGCGCCTGGAAAAGAGAGGCTTGCAGTGGCCCTGTCCCACCCCCGAGCATCCGGGGACGCCAATACTGCATACCCAGCAGTTTACCCGCGGCAAGGGGCAGTTTATCCCGCTGGCCTATAAGCCGCCCATGGAGCTGCCCGATAAGCAATACCCGCTGGTTTTGACCACCGGGCGTAGCCTCTATCACTTCCACACCGGCACCATGACCCGTAAGGTGGACGGACTGAATGTATTGAAGAGGGAGGGGGAGGTGGAGATGAACCCCGCCGATGCCGCCAGACTGGGCATTGCCGACGGCGACAGGGTAAAGGTCGCCTCGCGGCGGGGGGAGGTGGTGGCTAAAGCTAACGTCACCGAGGCTTCGCCGGAGGGGGTGGTCTTTATGACCTTCCACTTCGCCGAAAGCCCGGCTAACAGGTTGACCAATCCCGCACTTGACCCGGTGGCCAAGATACCTGAGTATAAGGTCTGTGCCGTGAGGGTAGAAAAGGCATAGACCGAGGAGTAGCTTTGGGAAAGTTGCTGGTAACGTTAAACGGGACTAAAGTGAGTGGTCGCTCGGGGCAGACCATTCTTGAGCTGGCGCAGGAAAATGGTGTCGATATCCCCACGCTCTGTCACCACGCCGATTTATCTCCCCTCGGCGCCTGCCGTATTTGTGTGGTCGAGGTGGAAGGTTCCCGGACGCTGGTTGGCTCCTGCCACACGCCTGTCACCGACGGCATGGTCATCCAAACTCATTCCCCTAAGGTCTTGGCCAGCCGCAGGGTCATCGTCGAGCTTTTACTGGCCAGCCACAGCGGTACCTGCTACATGTGTGATAAGGCCAACATGTGCGAGCTGCGCAAAATCGCCGCCGAGCTTGATGTAGGGATGCCCAGATTCCAGGTGAAGAAGCATTATTACCCCCTGGAAGATATCAGCCCCTATATCGTGCGCGACCTGACCAAGTGTATTATGTGCCGACGCTGCGTCCGTGCCTGTAGGGAGATTGCCAAGAAAAACGTCTTCGCTATTGCCTACCGGGGCTTTGATTCCAAAATTATTGTTGATTTCGACCAGCCCATAGATAAAGAGGCTTGCCGTGATTGTGGTGTTTGTATCCCCTTCTGTCCGACAGGGGCGTTGGGCCAGCCGAGAGAGACGAGAGCCGAGAAAAAGGGCAAGCCCTTGGTTATAAGTGGTTAATTCTCTGGTTTAGGAGGGTGGGGTAGATGAAGAAGACCGGCCGAAATGGGGAAAGGGGAAAGCTGCTGGTGCTGCTGGAAGCAGCCCAGGATAAGTCGGCGCATATATCTCGGGAGACCATCACCGATCTGGCGGAATCCCTGGAGCTTTCCATAGGGGAGGTCTACGGGGTGGCCAGTTTTTACTCTTTCCTCTCCACCAAGCCCAAGGGCCGGAATATCATCCGTATTTGTAAGAGCCTTCCCTGCCTGCTTAAATATGCCCAGACTGTAATCGACAGCGT
>CAZRIU010000065.1:0-6925 GCA_964600245.1 uncultured Dehalococcoidales bacterium | reverse complement strand
GGGCTTTTCTGCGGCGAATCGCTCGGGCTCATCTACGGCCCCGGCTATCCCCCCCTCCCCGCCGTGGCGCCGCCCAGCTTCGACCTGGAGCTTTACCTAAACGATATGAAAAAGCTGAAAGCGCTCAAACCCAAGCTCCTCTTCTACTCCCACGGCACCGTCGCCCAAGAGCCGGAAAAGCTGATCGACACGGTGGTAAAAAACACCAAGCTGGTCGGTGATTTAATCATGAGCGACTTAAAGGCAGGCGAGAGCGACGAGGCAATAATTAAAAATATCGGCGACTACCTCACCGATAATCTCAATACTCCCCTCGACGAATACGAACTACAGAGCAATGTCAGCGGCTACATCCACTACTTCAGGAAAAAGGGACTAGTATAGCAAACTGAAGAATTACCCCTTATTTTCAGCCCGCCCATTTTTGAGCCATATCGCCGGATACGGGCAGCTTATATTTTGTCCCCTGGTAGGCCTTCACCATGAGCACTATCCAGAGAATGATGGCTATCACCCCGACGGCCCAGCCCAGGAAAGCTCCGATAACGGGCAGCCATCTAAGGATAGCACCGACGATGGTGCAGGCGCCGAAGACAATAATCGACTGTATGGCGTGGAAGCGGACGAACTTGTTTTTCGGCTCGAGAATTATAAAGACTATCCCGCTTATCCACCCCAGCACGTAGCAGAGCAGCCCGGCAATATTTTCATCCAGTTCGGTAGCTGTCTTGGCCATTTATTTCTCTCCTTTGGGTTTTGCTTTAGTTAAAAGAATATAATGATACTGGGTGGGTGTCAATATGCGTGCCCCCTTCTTTTTAGCCCGAAATTCTAGTAGAATAACCTTGAGATGAAAGAGGGTTCTACCCCCATCCGCCGCCAGTACCTCAAAATCAAGCAGCAATACCCCCAGGCAATTGTGTTTTTCCGCCTGGGTGATTTCTACGAGACCTTCGACGAAGACGCCAAGCTGGCTTCACGCGAGCTGGAAATCGTCCTCACCTCACGGGGGATGGGCAAGGGCTATAAGGTGCCCATGGCTGGCATCCCCTATCACGCTCTGGATAACTACCTGGCTAAGCTCATCGGCCGCGGCTATAAGGTCGCCATCTGCGAGCAGCTGACCAAGCCCGGTGAGATGAAAGGCTTGGTGCAGCGCGAGGTTGTCCGCCTGGTGACCCCGGGCACGGTGGTCGAGCCCGGGCTGCTCGACAGCAAGAGCAACAACTACCTGGTCAGTTTGGTCTGGGGTGAAGAGGGGGTGGGCATCGCCTACGTCGATATCACCACCAGCGAGTTCGCCACCGCCCAGCTTCCCCCCCACCGCCTTATCCCCGAATTGGAAAGGCTCAAGCCCTCGGAGATTATCACCGCCGAAAGCGCTAAGCTGCCCGATTTGGGTTTAAACATCTCGCTCACCCGCCTTGAGGACTACTGGTTCGAGACCGAGGTCGCCCGCCAGACCATCCTGGAGCACTTCGGCGCTACTACCCTGGACGGCTACGGCTGCGCTCAGCTGCCCCTGGCGGTTAGCGCCGCCGGCGCTATCATCCACTATATCCAGGAAACGCAAAAAGGGGTGCTGGGTCAGTTGACCCGCCTCACCACCTATTCCACCGAAAATTTTATGGCGCTGGACGTCCAGACCCAGCGCAACCTGGAGCTTTTCCAGTCCAGCCGCTCGGGAACGGTCGCTGGCTCATTACTTTCTATAATCGACCTCACCCGGACGGCGATGGGGGGCAGGTTGCTCAGGCGCTGGCTGGGACAGCCCTTGCTTGACATAAAAGAGCTAAACAAAAGGCAGGATGCCATCGCCTGGTTCGCCGAAAACACCCTGCCCCGCCACCAGGTCGTATCCTCCTTAGGCGATGTTGCCGATGTCGAGCGCCTGATTAACCGCATCAAGGGCGGCATCGCCCTCCCCCGCGAGCTTATCGCCCTCCGCCGCAGCCTGGATGTCGTCCCCGAACTGCAAAAGGCGCTGGCGCCCGTCGGCTGGCTCAAAGACGAGCTCAAGCCCTGCCCCGAGGTGGTCGAGTTAATCTCTCAAGCAATCGTCGAATCACCGGGCACCCTCGACGAGGGCGGTGTCATCAGGGCGGGCTTCTCCGAAGAATTAGATAACCTCCGCCAGTCCTCGAAAAACGCCAAGCAGTACCTGGCCGATTTGGAGCGCACCGAAAGGGAAAAGACGGGCATAAAATCATTAAAGGTCGGCTTCAACAAGGTCTTCGGCTACTATATCGAGGTCTCCAAGCCCAACCTGTCTCAGGTGCCTCAGGACTATATCCGCAAGCAGACGCTGGTCAACGGCGAGCGCTTCTTCACCCCGGAGCTCAAGGAGTACGAATCTTTAATCTTAAACGCCCAGGATAGAATCGCCGAGCTGGAGAGGCAACTCTTCCGCCAGCTCTGCCAGCAGGTGGGTGCCTCCGCCGAGCAAATATCTAGTTCGGCGGGCGCCCTGGCCGCTATCGACGCTTTTTCCAGTCTGGCTGAGGTCGCCGTGCGCTACAGCTATGTCCGCCCCGCCCTGACCAACGATAATGAAATAAACATTTCAGAGGGCCGCCACCCCGTTGTCGAGAGGACTCTAGCCGACGGCAGCTTCGTGCCCAACGACACTATTCTCTCCAACGACGACGCCCAGCTCATCGTCCTCACCGGCCCCAATATGTCGGGCAAGTCCACCTATCTGCGTCAGGTCGCCTTAATCGTGCTGCTGGCTCAGATCGGCAGCTTCGTCCCCGCCGCCGCGGCCACCATCGGTTTAGTCGACCGAATCTTTACCCGCATCGGCGCTAGAGAAGACCTGCCCGCGGGGCAGTCCACCTTTATGGTGGAGATGGTGGAGACAGCCAATATTTTAAACAACGCCACCCCCCGCTCTTTGATTATTTTAGATGAAATCGGGCGTGGCACCAGCACCTACGACGGGCTCTCCATCGCCCGCGCCGTCGCCGAATACATCCATTCCTATCCCAAGCTGGGCGCCAAGACCCTTTTCGCCACCCACTACCACGAGCTGGTGGAACTGGCTAACTTCCTGCCCCGCGTCAAGAACTTTAATATCGCCGTCGCCGAAGATAAGGGCGAGGTCATCTTTTTGTATAAAATAGTCCCCGGCGGCGTCGACAAGAGCTACGGCATCCACGTGGCCAAGCTCGCCGGCCTGCCCCGCTCAGTGGTGCACCGTGCCCAGGAGGTCTTAACCGACCTCGAGGACGGCAGCAAGCAGGCTACCACCAAGCGCCGCCGCAAAGAGGCTTTAGCCCAGCAGCTGCCCCTGTTGGGGCAGAAGTCTCCCCTCTTTGACGAATTAGAGAAGCTGGACATCAACTCATTAACCCCTCTCGAAGCCCTGAACAAGCTCTACGAGCTGCAAAAGAAGGCGAAGGAGGGGTAAATCCAAGAAAGGAAAAAGAGATGAAGATTTTAGCTGTTTCCTGCAGTCCACGAAAACAGGGCAACACCGAGATTATGCTGGGCGAGGCGCTCCAGGGAGCTAAAGCCGATGGCGCCGAGGTCGAGCTCTATAGCGTGTCGGGCAAGAACATCCAGCCCTGCGATGGCTGCTGGCGCTGTATGAAGGATGGCCAGTGCCACATCAAGGACGATATGCAGGAACTGTACGAAAAGCTTTTAGCCGCTGAAGGCATCATCTTCGGTACGCCGATATACTACTATGCCATGACCGCTCAGGCTAAGACGGTGATTGACCGCAGCATGCCGGTGGGCCATCCCGATAGGAACCTGGCCAATAAGGTGGGCGGTGCTGTCGTCGTCGGCGGCAGCCTCGGTCTCGTTGATGCCCTCAAAGATTTCTATTTCTATTTTGTCACCCACCGCATGATTCCGGCCAACTACGTGGCTGCTTACGGCGGGGCTAAGGGCGATGTCAACAAGCTGGAGAAGGGTAGGCAGGCGGCGCGCGACCTGGGAAGGCAGATGGTGCAGCTGATAAACAAAAAGTTCGAGTACCCGCCTGAGTTTATGGCGCCCCACATCGCCTACGGCACTCACACTTTTTAGTTAAAAATCGCTAGAGCTCAATTTCTTGGCGGGCACGGGGACGCCGAGTACGCCCTTACCTTCACTCATCAGCTCAGCGCAAACCTCGCATAGTCTGGCTTGCCGGGGTTGTCCCTCACGCAGGTTTCTGGGGGCGATGCTGTTGCCGATATAACAGTTCTTAAAAAGGTGATAGATTTCCGGCCGTAGTCCCGAATAGTAAGCCATAGCCTTAACCCCCCTCTTCAAGCCCTTTGTCTCTATTCGTGCCCATTAGGGCACTTTATGAAGCTGTTATTATACCAATTGTAAACCCACCTGTCAAACTTTGTTGCCAGACTGTCCACATCGGCGCTAAATTACCCAAAAAACACCCCCCTCCTTTGGGGGGAGGGGGGTGGTTTCGTGCAGAATCGAAGCGGTGCTTATAACCGCGGCTTACAGAGAATCTCCCTGATCTTGAGGTCGAAGAAGTTGTGGGTGTTGGCTGGTGTTATCAACGCGGCGGTGTCGGCGCCCCGCCCGCTGCCGGCGACGGCGATAATATCCTCGTCGGTGCGCACCAGCCCCCCGTCGGCGGCCATGGCGGCTATCTCACAGACCACCTTGATTCCCTGCCCGAAGATGCGCAGGGCGTTGGCGATTACTTCTCCCAGGACGAAGGTGTTGTACTTATTGCGCATGGCCTTGCTCAAGCCCCCTAGGGCGTGGGTGGTGGTGAGGATAATGCCCCCCTTGGCCTCGACTATTTTCTTATTATTCTCGTCGAACTCTTGGGTGTCGGGCTGGCGCATGCCGGCGACGTGCGTCACCACGATGACCTTATAGCCCTTGAACACGTCCATAGCCTTTAGGGCAGTATCGCCCACGGTCGAGGCGACCACTATGGTCTTTATGCCCAGCTCCTCCGCCCGCTTCTTAGCGATTTTAAGCGTTGTTTCGGTGTTCTCGATCCCCGGTTTTTCAAAGTAGACCGTCTTAACTTCCATGACTTTATCCCCCTAAAATCCTAGCTGTTTTTACATTATACTACATTGCCTGCCCATATGGAGTGTGGTATAGTTTGGATAATGGCCGCCGAGATTGATTTCCTTCCCCAGGGCACGGTTACATCGCCCGAAGGTTTCTTTGCTGGCGCCACCAGCGCGGGAATAAACGAGAGAGCCGCCGATAAGCCCGACCTGGCCGTTCTCTTTTCCGAAGCGCCTTGCCTGGCGGCGGCGGTCTTTACCGCCAGCAAGCTCAAAGCCGCCCCCGTCCTTCTCTCCCAGCAGAGACTTAAGGAGCGGGAAAAGATTGGGGCGGTGGTGGTCAACAGCGGCTGTGCCAACGCCTATGTCGGCGAACAGGGACTTATTGACGCCACCGAGACGGCGGAGCTGGTCGGGGAGGGCATCGGGGTTCCGCCGGAAGATGTCCTGGTCGCCAGCACGGGGGTCATCGGCGTGCCTCTGCCCATGGAGAGGATAAGGATCGGCGTCAACCGCATTGTTTTAGTCCGCGACGGCGGCAACCAGCTGGCCAGGGCAATAATGACCACCGACAGCTTTCCCAAGGAGGCGGCGGTAAGGGTCAAGGACGGCAAGGCCGAGTTCACCATCGGCGGCGCCGCCAAGGGCTCGGGGATGGTTCACCCCGATCTGGCGACACTGCTCTGCTTTATCACCACCGACGCCGCCGTCGAAAAAGAATTCCTGCAACGTGCGTTAAAGAAGGCGGTGGACGACTCTTTCAATATGATTTCCGTGGACGGCGATACCAGCCCCAACGACATGGTGCTGGTTATGGCTAACGGGCTGGCGGGCAACGTTCCTGCTGACACCTTCGAAAAGGCTCTGGAAGAGCTCTGTATCTACCTGGCCAAGCGCCTCGCCAGAGACGGCGAAGGAGCCACCAGGCTAATCGAAATGACGGTGAGCGGCGCTGTTGACCTGTCTCAGGCGAGGACGGCGGCGAAAGCGGTGGTCAGCTCCTCCCTGGTCAAGGCGGCGGTCTACGGCGCCGACCCCAACTGGGGACGCATCATGGCGGCGGTGGGGCGGAGCGGGGCCGAGGTCGAGGAATCGAAGCTCGACCTCTCTATCGGCAAGATTCAGGTGGTTAAAGCGGGCAAAGCCCTGCCTTTCGATAAGGCGGCGGTCATCAAGCTGCTCAAGGGGAAGGAGGTCCCTTTCAGCGCCAACCTCCACCTCGGCTTCGGGAAAGCCACCGCCTGGGGTTGCGACTTATCCCCCGAATATGTCACTATTAATAGTCAGTATATGACATAAAGCAGAATAAAAATGAGCAAGGTTATTGTAGTCAAGCTCGGCGGCGCCACCCTGGGCAACCACGACACCACTCTGGAAGATATCGTCTCCCTCCAGCAGCAGGGCTGGTCGGTTGTCGTCGTCCACGGCGGCGGCAAGCTGATAACCGACTGGTTGGAGCAGCGTGGCATCGCCACCAACTTTGTCGAAGGCGAGCGCGTCACCGACGAAGCCACACTGGAGGTGGTGGTCTCGGTGCTAGCGGGCGTGGTCAACAAGGAAATTGTGGCCGATATCAACGCACTGGGCGGGCTGGCGGTGGGCATCAGCGGCGTGGACGGGGCTTTCATCCAGGGCAAGGTTAAGCAAAAAGAGCTGGGCTATATCGGCGAGGTGGTCAAGGTAGACCCTGCCCCCCTCCAGGCATTGCTCAAGGCGGGCTATGTCCCCGTGGTGGCTCCGGTCAGCCTCAATGCGGGCGAAAAGACGCCCGGAGCGCACGGCGTGCTCAACATCAACGCCGATGTCGTCGCTGGCGAGGTTGCCGCCGCTATCGGTGCCGAAAAGCTTATCTTCCTCACCGACGTCGTCGGCGTCTGCGACCAGCAGGGCAAGCTAATGCCCCAATTGTCAACTGCTGAAGCTGAGGCGCTGATGGCTTC
>CAZRIU010000064.1:0-7216 GCA_964600245.1 uncultured Dehalococcoidales bacterium | reverse complement strand
GTACTCAACAACCGCCTCCATTTTCATACAATCTATTGACACAGCTGCGTAGGGCGGATAGGGAATGGGATAGTATCTCTTTTCCTTTGTCTCCAGAATTACGAATCCTGAACTGTCTAGGATTAATTTACCCTCAAGATTTACCGCATCGCCTTTTATCATGTTTACCTCCTTGTATTATCGTGCTTTACTTATCATTTAGCTTAAGGCATGGGTCTTTTCTCTCTCGTCGGCATTTTTTCATTACCCCCTTATCTTTATCGGAATCTTATTCGGATACCTCTGAGCCTCCCAACCACTGAGCAATGCGGAAGATAACGAACTCGGTGGCTTTCACCCAATATACTCAAACCAAAAAGGGCACCAGCCACCGCATTTATCTAGCAGTTCTAGTGCCCCCATTTCATCCTCTAAACCCCTAAACCGATTGTTAATTTTAAGGTAATTTCATGTTGGGGTTTTAGTCTAGTCCTCATTTCTGTCTTTGTCAATACCCCGGACAAAATTTTGTCAATATCTTGGACAAAAGGCTAATCTAGGTGCCCCCAATCTCCCGCTTCATTGGGGCAGAATGAAAGGACAAATCCCCAAATATGTTATATAATGGCAAAAATGAAAGACATCAAATTCAATAAAGACGGCCTCATCCCCGCCATCGCCCAGGACGCCGACACGGGCGAAGTGCTCATGTTCGCCTACATGAACGCCGAAGCCCTGCGCCGGACACTGACTAGCGGCGAAGCCTGGTTCTACAGCCGCAGCCGAAAAGAGCTCTGGCACAAAGGCGAAACGTCGGGGAATATCATTAAGGTCAGAGAAGTCTGGAAAGACTGCGACAGCGACACCATCTTAATCAAAGGCAAAGCCAGCGGCCCTGTCTGCCACACTGGTAATGAGACCTGCTTCTTCCAAAAGCTAACAGAAAAGGACCTCTAGACCGTCTCCTTGGCCCCGTCCAACTCCACCGCCCGTTTCAGCGCCTCTACCGCCACCTCAAGCTGGGCGTCGTCGGGTTCCCTCGTCGTCAGCCGTTGCAGCCACCGCCCCGGTACCGTCAGCACTCTCACCACGGCGTTATCGGCATGCCGTCCGCTGAAGTAGATAACCTCATAGGCGAGAGCGGCAATCACCGGCAGCAGCACTATCCTCGACAACACCAGCATCCAGGTCGCCGGCAGCCCCACCAGGGAGAAGACAATAATGGCGATAATGACCACGGTAAAGAGAAAGCTGGTGCCGCAGCGGACGTGGGCGGTGCTATATTTCTTGACGGCCTCCACCTCCAGCGGCACCCCGCCCTCGTAGGCGTTTATCGTCTTATGCTCGGCGCCGTGATAGGCGAAATAGCGCTTGATATCGGGCATAAGTCCGATAGCCCACAGGTAGAGAATAATGATAACCACCCTTATTACACCCTCCACCAGGGCGAACAACGCCGACGAAGTGATATAGGCGCCCAGCAGCTTGGTCAGGAAAAGAGGGGTCATAAAGAAGAGGACGACGGCCACCCCCAGGGAAACGCCCACCAGCAGCCAGACCATCCACCCCTTAATCTCCGCCTTCTCCTCCTCCAGCGAGACGTTGGCCGAATAGAGCAGCGTCCTCATCCCCAGCACCATGACCTCAATCAGGACGATGACGCCCCGCAGCAGCGGGGTCTTCCTCATCCAGCCCGTATAGATGCCCTCCAGCGGTCGGGTATCCAGGGCCAGCTCGCCGTTGGGACGACGCACGGCGGTCACCATCGCCTTCTGCCCCCTCATCATCACCCCCTCGATAACCGCCTGACCTCCATAGTAGAATTTCTTCTTGGCCATAATAAAAAAGGAGCGGATAACCTACCGCTCCTACCCTCAAAAGATGTTTATTTAGTCCTCCAGCTTATAGCGCTTCTTAAACCGTTCCACTCGCCCCAGGGTATCCACCATGCGGCGCTCCCTGGTGAAGAAGGGATGGCACTTGCTGCAGAGCTCGACCTTCAAGCTCTTCTTGGTCGAGCCCACGGTAAAGGTATTGCCGCAGGCACAGGTTACCTTGGCGTCAGTATAGAACTCAGGGTGAATCTTGCTCTTCATCGGTCCAATCAGCTAGCGTTAACGCTGACTTTCCTCCGGTTGTTGCTGGTCGGCTCGAAGGCAACCACGCCGTCAATCAGGGCAAAGAGGGTATAGTCCTTGCCCACGCCCACATTATCACCGGGGTGAATGCGCGTGCCCCGCTGCCGAACCAGAATGGTGCCAGCGTTTACCTTCTGACCCGCGTATATCTTGACTCCCAGCCGTTTGGACTGGCTGTCTCGACCGCAACGGCTGGTGCCGCCTGCTTTTTTATGCGCCATCCTTAGTCACCTCTTTTTTGCGAGCCTTCTTGGGCGGCTTGGCTTTAGCCACCCCTGGCCCGACTATCTCATCTATAACCAGACGGGTATAGAGCTGTCGGTGTCCTGTTTTCTTGCGGTAGCGGACCTTGGGCTTGTACTTAAAGACGATAACCTTATCACCCTTGCCCTCCCCCTGCGAGGTGGCCACTACCTTGGCTCCATCCACAGTGGGTGTGCCTACCGTCACCTTTTTGCCATCGCCGATAAGCAGCACCCTGTCCAGGTCAACGGTCTTGCCTTCCGCCACCTCCAAGCGTTCCACATCTATGGTCTGGCCCGGGCTGACTCTGTACTGCTTACCGCCGGTTTCAATAACAGCGTAAATCTTAAAAACCTCCGAAAACAAACAGAATATTCTACCAAGCGCTGTGACTGGGTGTCAAGCGAGAGCCTGCCAAAGCTTTTCCACCCTCGCCTTCAGCTCGTCGAGGCCGCAATCGGTATCAATAACCACGTCGGCGTGCTTCAGCCTTTCTTCTGAAGGCAGCTGGGAACGGATACGAGCCCGGGCTTCCGTCTCGGAAAGCCCGCTCTTATCTTTAAGTCGCTTCAAGACGGTGGACTCCTTAGCGACGGTGACCCAGACCTCGTCTAGCTCGTCCGATAAGGTAGGCTGGCCAGCCCTCATGGAAAGGGGCACCTCAACCAAGAGGGGCATCTCCAACACCACCACCCCCACCCCCTGCCGCCGATAGTCCTCGATCCGGGCTTTGACCAAGGTATAGATGCGGGGGTGCACTATATTATTAAGCGTGGCTAGAGCCTGGGGGTCGCTAAAGACTATTTTGCCCAGCTTCTGGCGGTCAATCTCGCCATTGGGGCTAAGAACCTCTTTGCCGAAGGCAGCCACCACCTCACGCCAGCTTTCGGTATTGGGTTCAAAAGCCTCATGCCCTACCTTGTCGGCGTTAATAATGACCGCCCCCAGCTCTTTGAGAAACTGAGCTACCGTGCTCTTGCCGCTGGCGATACCGCCAGTAAGACCAATAACCTTCATCCCACCCATTCTACCACGCAGTCTGGTATCAAGCATATACCCCACAAATAAAGGGGTTATGCTTACCCCCAGCCAAGTGCTATAATCTAGGCAAAGGAGCATCATGCATCAGGCAATGCTCTACGAAAAGCGGCCCCACTCGCGGCTGAAATGCGGCACCTGCCAGTGGCGCTGCAATATCGCCCCCGGCAAGTTCGGCGTCTGTCGGGTCTATCAGAACCGCGACGGCGTACTGTATAACCTGAACTACGCCAAGGCGTCGTCGGTAGCCGCTGACCCCATCGAAAAGAAGCCCCTGTTCCACTTCTTCCCCGGCACGCTGGCTTTCTCCATAGGGGGGTGGGGGTGCAACTTCCACTGCCAAGACTGCCAGAACTGGGAGATTTCCTGCCCCGTCGATAACGAGCCCTGGCTCGGTAGCAACGAAGTCCCGCCCCAGGCGGCCGTAGAACTGGCGCTACGCTATCGCTGCCAGGGCATCGCCTGGACATATAATGAGCCCAGCATCTGGTTTGAATATACCCTCGACTCGGCCAAGCTGGCTAAGGATAGCGGCCTCTATACCGCCTATGTGACCAACGGCTTCCTCACCCCCGAGGCGCTGGATAAAATCGGGCCCTACCTCGATGCCTGGCGGGTTGATGTCAAGGGATTTAGCGACTCACTCTACCAAAAGCTGGCCAGGATAAACCGCTGGCGGGGGATACTTGAGGTCGCCCAGCGGGCTAAGGATAAGTGGCATATGCACGTTGAGGTGGTGACCAATATCATACCCACCATGAACGATGATGACGAGCAGCTTGAGGGCATCGCCAGCTGGATAAAAGAAAATCTGGGTGAGCTGACACCCTGGCATGTGACCCGCTTCTATCCCCACCACCACATGCAAGACCTACCCCCTACCCCGGTAGCCACCCTGGAGCACGCCGCCGAGATCGGGGAAAAGGCCGGGCTCAAATTCGTCTACACCGGCAACGTCCCCGGGCACAGCCGGGAAAACACTGTCTGCTACTCCTGCGGCAAAACTGTTGTCAAAAGGTTCGGTTACCAGACTGAACTAGTCGGGCTGGATGGTTCAAAGTGCCGGTTCTGCGGGGCGGCGCTTAACATCGTGACCTCGGCGGAGAGGAGTTCAAAATGACTAGAAGGCCGGTTGTCGCCGGGCAATTCTATCCAGCATCAGCCTCGGAGCTAAAGGCGATGATTAAGGAGATGGTCAAAGAGGATGTGGCCAAAGAAGAGGTAATCGGCCTGGTTTCGCCCCACGCCGGCTATATCTATTCTGGGCCGGTGGCGGGGGCCACTATCTCACGGGTCAAGCTTAAGGACACCTTTATCATCATAGGGCCCAACCACACCGGAGCCGGCAAGCCTTTAAGCATCATGACCGAGGGCAAGTGGCAAACACCACTGGGGGAGGTGGAGATTGATGAGGAGTTGGGCAAAAAGATTCTGGCCGACTCTAAATACCTAGAGGAGGACGACAGAGCCCATCTCTATGAGCACTCCATAGAGGTCCAGCTACCGTTCCTGCAGTACTTCAAGCCCGATTTCAAGCTGGTCCCCATCATCTTCGGCCACCCCAGTGGCGCCATCTACAAGGAGGTCGGCAAAGAGATAGCCGGGGCGGTTAAGGCACTGGGCAGAGAGGTGGTAATCATGGCCTCAAGCGATATGAGCCACTACGAGCCGCAGGAGTCGGCGCAGAAGAAGGACACCCAGGCGATAGGTGCCATGCTGAATCTGGATGAAGACGAGCTGCTAAAAAGGGTCGATGAGTTCAATATTACCATGTGTGGCTACGCACCCGCGGTCAGCCTTATCGTTGCCGCTAAGGAGCTGGGCGCCAGCGGGGCGGAGCTGGTCAAATACCAGACCAGCGGCGATGTCACCGGCGACTTTTCCAGCGTGGTCGGCTATGCCGGTATAATCATCAAGGGCGGAGGGGAATGAGATGCACCCCCTGGTGAGACTGGCCAAGAAGACGGTGGAAGCCCACGTTAGAAAGGGCGAGGTCTTCCAGCCCAAGAGGCTTAGCGCCGAGATGAAGGAGAAAGCCGGCGTCTTCGTTTCCATCTATAGGCTCGGCGAGCTGAGGGGCTGCATCGGCACCTTCGAGCCCCAGCACGCCAACGTGGCTGAGGAGATTGTGGCCAACGCCATCAGCTCCGCCACCAGAGACCCGCGCTTCCTGCCTATCACTGAAGACGAGCTAAAGAAGCTGGAATACAGCATAGACGTGCTCACCAGGCCGGAGCCCGTGGCGAGTCAGGAACAGCTTGACCCCAAGAGGTACGGGGTTATCGTGGAGGCGGGGTGGCGGAAGGGGCTGCTCCTACCCGACCTGGAAGGGGTGGATACGGTTGAGGAGCAGGTCGACATCTGCCGTTTGAAGGCGGGCATCGGCCCCGACGAGCCGGTAAAGCTCTATAGATTCGAGGTGAAGAGGTACAAATGATAAAAGAACTCATAACTAAAAACCGCAGCTACCGCCGCTTTTACCAGGAAGTGGCCGTGGCGCGGGAGACGCTAAAAGAGCTGGTCGACCTGGGGCGGCTTTCGGCTTCGGCCGCCAACAAACAGCCGCTGAAATATATCCTGTCCAACGAACCCGAAAAGAACTCGCTTATCTTCTCCTGCCTGCGGTGGGCGGGCTACCTCAAGGACTGGCGGGGGCCCGCCGAGGGCGAGAGGCCCTCAGCCTATATCATCGTGGTGGGCGATACCAGCATCAGCCCCGGCTTTCTATGCGACCACGGCGTCGCCGCCCAGAGCATCCTCCTCGGCGCTACCGAGAGGGGGCTGGGGGGATGCATCATCGCCGCCGTGCAGCGGACCAAGCTGGCCAAGCTGCTCCAGATTCCGGAGCACTACGAGATTCTGCTCGTGCTGGCGCTGGGCAAGCCCAAGGAGAAGGTGGTGCTGGAGACGGTGGGGCCCGACGGCGATATAAAGTACTGGCGGGACAAGGACCAGGTGCACCACGTGCCCAAGCGCAAGCTGGATGATATTATTGTGGGGTGAGTACTTAACGGGGAGGTGCCAAAATGGCTGATGGAAAATCGGAGCTGGACAACCAGATCGACCTCCTGAAACAAAACCACAAGGGCCTACACGACGCCGTCTGGGGCAACCACCGGGCGAGCTGGATGGTGACCAGCATCTTCATCCCTGTCCTATTCGCCATGTTCGGCTTCCTCGTCCAAGAGTACGACGACGGCTTTACCAACCTACAGGCCGTCATGGCCTTCCTGGCCATGGAAGGGCTGCTGCTCATCTGGTACGCCATCATGCAGATATTCGACCACTACAACGACCGAAGACGCAAGAAACTGAAAGAAATCGAGGACGAACTGAATGATTTGGTGCCTGAGGTTGAATTTAACATGTATGATCTCGGCTACGGAAAAACGCCCCGATGGTACAAGTTCTCAATGAGCAAGATTTACCTGGCGCTGGTATGTTTTTATACGGACTTGAACATTATCTTCCTAATGACCAAGCTGGACCACCTCGCGATAGGAATAGTCATAGCCGTTTTATTTACGGCTGGTGCCTGGATATATGCTTATTATGAGAAGAAAAAAGGGGAAAGGGAAGAAGAAGAGGAAAAAGAAGAAAGAGCCAAAAAGAGGAAGGCGAGAAGGGAGCAGAGGGAAAGACGCCGATTAAAAGCGCAAGCTGGATGATATTATTGTTGAATAAAAGGAGGATTTTATAATGGGCTATCTTTCCCCGACACTGGCGGTAAGAAACATGAAAAAGACAATAGACTTCTACACCAACTCCCTCGGCTTCAAGCTGGGGATGTGCTTCCCCACCCCCGACAACCCCGAATA
>CAZRIU010000063.1:0-7219 GCA_964600245.1 uncultured Dehalococcoidales bacterium | reverse complement strand
CGGGTAGCCAGTCCCTGCTCGAGCCGGACTACGAAGGTCCCTACCGCTGCTGGAAATGCCGGGAGCTTTTCGTCATCACCATAGAGGGTAACAAGGTCAAGGGCTGGAAGCCCCTCACCGAGGAAGAGTTCCAGAAGATGCAGGAAGCGGAGGCTCTCAAAGCAAAGTTCAAGAAGGCGCAGGACTAGGCTAGAATTTGCCCTTCAGCTTTTCGTAGCACTCGGCCAGGGCTTGGGGTATCACCCTGACATCATCTATTACCGGCATGAAGTTGGTATCCCCCGCCCACCGCGGCACGACATGGGTATGTATGTGGTCGTCGATGCCCGCCCCCGCCACCCGGCCCAGGTTCATCCCGATATTAAAGCCGCCAGGCTTAAAAACCTTCCTCAAAACCTCAAGGCTGTGCCTCACCATTTCATAGTGCTCACGCAGCTCTTCATCGGTCAGCTCCTCTAGGCTATCCACGTGGCGGTAGGGGGCGACCATGAGGTGGCCCGGGTTATAGGGGTAGCTGTTTAGGATAACGAAGTTCTTCTGGCCCCGGTGCAGGATATAGTTCTGGGCATCCTTATTCTCCTTGGGCTTGTCGCAGAGGAAACAGCCCTCCACCTTACCCCGCTCGATATACCTTATCCGCCACGGTGCCCAGATACGCTCCATTTTAATCTCCTTGCCCCGGTTAGTGCTATTGTAGACGCCAATCTCCCCGTTTTCAACCATTTTATATCTTTTCCCACCCACCGCCCTTTAATGTAAAGAGGGGGTTTCACCCCCTCTTGGAAACACCCCCCAAATTTAGGAATCAAAAAGGCGTAATCCTCCTATATTTGGGGAGGGGGAGAGAAGTCTACAGAGGTCACACCTTTGTAGGGCGGGTATTGGGTGGGAAGAAAGACCTACGATTGTAAAAACCAAAGCTATCGTCTATAGTAATATGGCTATACCGAAAGCGAAGGAGGGGAGGCTTTATGACGGAAAATCCCCAGTGCGCCAAGTGCAGCCGGGTGGTGTGCGACAGTAAAGAATCATTAAAAGGCCCCGAAAACTGCCCGACCAAGACCAGACAGGGTATCATCCAAAAAGCGTTAAACGAATACGACGACCCCGAGGTCAGGGAGTTTGCCCGCCAAGCGTCCATCCAGGAAGCCGAGTGCTACATGAACCTGCCCGAAGGGCTGACTATGCGCTACCCCCGCGTGGAAGAGGTTGCCCAGTTCGCCAAAAAGATGGGCTATAAAAAACTGGGCATCGCTTCCTGCCTCGGCCTCAAGGACGAAGCCGAAATCTTAAACGAAATCCTGGAGAACAGGGGCTTTGAGGTTATCTCTGTCTGCTGCAAGGCGGGGGCGATTCCCAAGGAAAGGATTGGCATCACCGCCGAGCAGAAGATAAAGGGCCCCAGTGCTTTCGAGGCGATGTGTAACCCCATAACCCAGGCCAAGATTTTGAACGAAGCCGGCACCGAGTTCAACATAGTGGTCGGGCTCTGCGTCGGCCACGACTCCCTTTTCCTCAAGTACGCCCAGGCGCCAGCCACCGTGCTGGTGGCTAAGGACAGGGTCTTCGGGCACAACCCGGTGATGGGCCTCTATATGGCTCATTCCCCCTATTACCGCAAGCTGCTGCGTAAAGATTAGGAGAGAAAATTTGGCCTACCCCGACGAGATTCTCTATAAGGTAACCCGACCCGCCCGCTACACGGGCGGCGAGTGGAACGCCGTCATCAAGGACTGGGAAAAGACGGCGCTCAAGTTCGCTCTGGCCTACCCCGACACCTACGAGGTCGGCATGTCCAACATGGCGCTGCCCATCCTCTATGAGATTTTAAATAGCCAGCCCGACGTCCTCGCCGAGCGGACTTTTGCCCCCTGGGTGGATATGGAAGCCGCCCTGCGGGCGGCGGGCATCCCTTTGCTCAGCCTTGAGTCAAAAAGACCCTTGAAGGACTTCGATATTATCGGCTTCTCTCTGGACTACGAGCTGACCTACACCAACGTCTTAAATATCCTCGACCTAGGGCAGATACCCGTGCTGGCTAAAGAGAGAACCGATTCTCACCCCATCGTCATCGCCGGCGGCAGTTGCTGCCTCAACCCCGAGCCCATGGCCGACTTTATCGATTTCTTCGTCATCGGCGACGGCGAGGAGATATTACTGGAGCTTCTCGACATCTTCCGGGATTGGAAGAAGAATAAAGCCCCCCGAAAAGAGCTTTTACAAAAGGTGGCCGCCGTCCCCGGTGTCTATGTCCCCGCCTTCTACAAGGCAGATTACCATCGCGATGGCATGTTTAAGAGCATTAGTCAAATTGAGAGCGAGGCTAAAGAAGTTATCCAGCGGCGGATAATCGACAAACTGCCGCCCCCCGTCACCCGCCCCGTCGTGCCCTATGTTGAGGTCGTCCATGACCGGGGGGCGGTGGAGATTCAGCGGGGCTGCACCCGCGGCTGCCGCTTCTGCCAGGCGGGAATCTTATACCGCCCCCTCCGCCAGCGCCCCCAGGCCGAAATTATAAAGGCGGTGGGGGAGCTTATATCAAATTGCGGCTACGACGAGGTCTCACTGGTCTCACTTAGCACCAGCGACTACCCCAAGATAGAAGAGCTGGTGGCCAGCCTGGCGCGGCAGTACAAAAACCTGGCGCTCTCCCTGCCCAGTCTGCGCATCGACAGCTTCTCTCTTAAATTGCTGGAATCCCTACCCACCCGCCGCAAGACCGGGCTTACCTTCGCCCCCGAGGCGGGCAGCGAAAGGCTGCGCCGGGTCGTGAACAAGGGCACCACCGAGGAAAAGATAGTGGAAACGGCGGAAGCCGCTTCCGCCCGCGGCTGGCGCAGCCTTAAGCTATATTTTATGCTCGGGCTGCCCACCGAGACTATTGAGGATATTGAGGAAATCGTCCAGCTGGTGGCTAGAATCCGCGCCGCGGGCAGGGGAACTAAAGGAGGCATGCCCCAGGTCAGAATCAGCCTCTCTACTTTTATCCCCAAGCCCCACACCCCCTTCCAGTGGGTGGCTCAGGACAGTGAAGAGCAGTTGACCGCCAAGCACGAGGTGCTAAAAACAGGGCTGCGCCGCAAGGGCAGTCGCCTATCTTGGCGCGATCCCGAGGTCAGCCTGCTCGAGGCGGCGCTGTCACGGGGCGACCGCAGACTGGGCAAAGTCATCTACGCTGCCTGGAGGTCGGGCTCGACCTTCGACGCCTGGGACGAAAGATTCAACTACCAGAACTGGCTCGACGCCTTTACTAAGAGCGGGCTGGAACCCGCTTTTTATGCCCAGAGAGAGCGTTCCCTGGACGAAGCCCTTCCCTGGGCGCACATCGACCCCGGGGTAACCACCGAATTTCTCAAGAAAGAATACCAGCGCGCCCTTAAGGGTGAGGAAACCACCGACTGCCACTACAATTCCTGCAATGCCTGCGGTCTGGAGCGCTTGAGCGCCGACTGTAAGCGGAAGCTAGGCGATTGAGCCACCGTCAGCGACAATAGTATGCCCAGTGACGTAAGCCGAGGCGTCGGAGGCTAGAAAGAGCACCGGCCCCACGATATCCTCAGGCTCGGCCAGCCTCCCCAGCGGTATCTCAGACTCAATCTTTTTCAGGGTCTCGGTGTCGGCCCAGAGCGGCTGGCTGAACTTTGTCTTGACTATGGACGGGGCCACGGCGTTGACTCTTATGTTGTGCCCGGCCAGTTCTACGGCCAGAATGCGGGTGAGCATAACCACCCCCGCCTTGGCGATGCAGTAGGCGCCCATCCCGGGGGCGGTATCCAGGGCCGCCGTGGAGGCGATATTGATGATGTTGCCCCGCTTCTGCTTAACCATGACTTTGCCCGCCGCCTGGGAGCAGAGGTAGTAGCCCTTGAGGTCGGTATCGATAATCCTGTCCCAGCCCTTCTCTTCCAGCTCGAGCAGGGGCGCCATGATGTTCGTGGCGGCGTTGTTAACCAGGATGTCGACGGTGCCCAGCTCAGCCACCGTCTTTTGCACGAGATTATCGACTTCGGCTTTTTGGGTGATATCGGTTTGGACGGTTAGAGAGCGCCGGCCCAGTTTCTTAATTTCAGCAGCGACTTTCTCAAGCTCGCCGCCATCAACCACCCTATCGCAAAGGGCGACATCGGCGCCGGCTTCGGCTAAAGCTAGAGCGATAGCCCGGCCGATGCCCCGCCTCCCCCCGGTGACGATAGCCGCCTTGCCCGCCAGAGAGAAGGGGGACGCCACTACTTGGGCTCCTTCTCGAAAGAGGCGATAGCCACCACCTCGTCGCCGGGGTCGAGCTTCATCAGCCGCACCCCCTGGGTGCTCCGGCCCTGAATAGAAATGCCCTGCTTTGGGTCTTTCTCCTTGACCGGGGTCTGGATGACGATGCCCTCCGCCGAGACAATCATTACCTGTTGAGCCAACGATACCACCTCGGCAGCGGAGACCTGGCCCGTCTTTTCCACCAGCTTGAACGTCCTCACCCCACCCCCGGCGCGGTGCTGCCTGGGATAGGCGTCCACCGGGGTGAGCTTGCCGAAACCGCCGCTGGTCGCCACCAGCACGTAGCTCTTGGGACGGACAACGTCCATGGCCACCACCTGGTCGGCAGAACTCAAGCGGATGCCACGCACCCCACCACTCGTCCTCGAGGCCGCCCTCAGGTCTTTGACAGCAAAACGTATAGCCTGCCCCTCCTGGCTAACTAAGAGCATGTCGTCCTTATCGGTGGCTAAACGGGCAGCGACCAGCTCGTCGCCCGCTTCCAGATCCATGGCAATCAGCCCGCTGCTGCGCACGGCGGCGAACTTATCGGCCGTCGTCTTCTTGACCTCGCCGAGCCGGGTCGCCATCAAAAGGTAAGAGCCGGGGGCGAAATCGGGCAGGGCGACCATGGCCGTAACCCTCTCTTTATCGGCCACGGAAAAGAGGTTAATCACCGCCGTTCCCTTGGCCACGCGGGAGATGTCGGCGGGTATCTCATGGCACTTGAGGTAGAATACCCGCCCCCGGTTGGTGAAGAAGAGCAGGTGGTCGTGGGTATCGGCCACCACTAGCAGCCTTACCGCGTCGGCTTCCCGGGTCACCATGCCGATGATACCCCTCCCCCCACGGTGCTGCGAGCGGTAGCTACGGGAAACCACCCTCTTGACGAAGCCGCGCTGGCTCAGCGTCACCACCACCCTCTGGTGGGGGATAAGGTCCTCCTCGCGGAACTCGGTTATCTCCTCCTCGCTGATCTCGGTGCGGCGCTCGTCGCCGAAACCCTCTTTGAGCTGGCTCACCTCCTCTTTGATGAGGAGCAGTATCCGCTTGGGATTGGCCAGCAGGTCTTCCAGGTAGGCGATGGTCTTCACCAGCTCGGCGTACTCGTCGGCTATCTTTTTGCGCTCCAGGTTGGCCAGTCGCCGCAGCTGCATATCTAGGATAGCCTGCGCCTGCGCCTGCGACAGGCCGAAGCCGCTCATAAGCGCTTTGCGTGCGGCCTCGGCGGTGGCTGACTTCTTAATGGCGGCAATCACCTTATTGATGTGGTCTAGGGCGATTTTTAGCCCCTCCAGGATATGCGCCCGCGCCTTGGCTTGCTTCAATTCGAACTTGGAACGCCGAGTAATAACCTGATGGCGGAAATCTATGTAGTATTGCAACGCCTCCCGGAGGCTGATTACTCGCGGCTGGCCGTCGACCAAGGCCAGCATATTAACGAAGAATGACGACTGCATGGCGGTGTGCTTGAACAGGTTGTTGAGCACCTGCTTTGGCGGCGCCTCTCGTTTAAGCTCGATGACGATGCGCATTCCCTGCCGGTCCGACTCGTCGCGCAGCCCGCTTATGCCCTCCACCTTCTTGTTCTTGACCAGCTCGGCAATTCTCTCCACCAGGGCCGCCTTATTGGTCTGGTAGGGCAACTCGGTGACCACTATCTGCCGCCGCCCCCCACCCGCGCTGTCACCAATCATGGCCTTGGCCTGCACCACCACCTTGCCCCGCCCCGTGGCGTAGGCATTTTTTATTCCCTCACCGCCGCGAATAATGCCCGCGGTGGGGAAATCAGGCCCCTTGATGAACTGGGTCAGCTCGTCGACGGTGGCTTCGGGGTTTTCAATGAGGTAGGCGATGGCGTCACAGACCTCGCTTAAGTTATGCGGCGGAATACTGGTGGCCATGCCCACGGCGATGCCGGCGCTGCCGTTGACCAGCAGGTTGGGCAGCTGGGTGGGCAGGACGAGCGGCTCCTTCAGGCTGTCGTCGAAGTTGGCCATGAAGTCGACGGTATCTTTATCGATATCGACCAGCATCTGCTCGGCGATGAGCGCCAGCCGCGCCTCGGTATAGCGCATGGCGGCGGGCGGGTCGTTATCGATGCTGCCGAAATTACCCTGCCCGCTAATTAAGGGGTAGCGCATGGAAAAGTCCTGCGCCAGCCGCACCATGGCTTCATAAACCGGGGCGTCGCCGTGAGGGTGATACTTACCCAGCACCTCGCCGACGATACGGGCGCTCTTCTTGTGCGGGCTGTTGGGCGCCAGCCCCAGCTCGTCCATGGCGTAGAGAATGCGCCGCTGCACCGGTTTGAGGCCGTCGCGCACATCAGGCAGGGCGCGGGCAACGATAACGCTCATGGCGTAATCGAGGTAAGAGCTGCTCATTTCTTTTTCTATGTCTACTGGTCGAACCTTGCCTAAAACCATATCTGGTTAAAACCTCCTAATCCCGGTTATCCCCGCTATTATTCATGTCAACCGATTCGTCGGCCATAGTCTCGATATGCTCCAGCTCGCGCCGTAGCATCTTATCGCTCAAATAAGGGCGCAGGCTGTCCATTCCTCTAGGGGGGAAGGAAAGCTGTCCCGCCTGGGAGGGGTCCTGGTATATCTCGCGGATAATGACCATTACCCGCTCCTCGCTGACGCTGACGATAGCCGCGCTGTAGCGGTTGCCGCCCTCCATCAGCTTTATCAGCCGCTGCCCGTGCTTGGGCTCGACCTGCCCCACGTACTCACCGCGCCCGTTCTCCACGTTTAAGCCCGCCCCATCCGCTTTGAGGTACACCCTATCGCCCGCCCCCATCTTGGCCAGTACCGCCAGCGGCGCCAGGCGGAAAAGGACGACCACCCCCGTCTTCCCCGTCTCCTCGATAAAGTGCTGGGGATCGACCCGGTCGGAGTCACCCTCCTCACCCGCCCCCTCCCCCAGATAGGAAAGGCGCTGCAGGTTCTTCTGGGCGATGATG